>DATCMG010000007.1:0-3479 GCA_036563555.1 Roseomonas sp.
CACGTAATCGTCCACGCAGTCGGGGAGCAGCGTCGTCTGTCGCCGGTTCTCACCCTCGACGAAACGCTTCATCCCGGCCCACCCCATACGGCAGGTCAACAATTTATCAGATCAGGCGGGTTTTCACACACCCTGGACCCCAAGCGGACCTTCACGGGCGGCCGTCTCATAGTGCTCTCAGGTCTCGACGCATCAACGTCACGTCGTGCCCTTCTTCCTGCTCTACCCCCGCATGCTGCCAGCCAAGGCGCGAATAGAAGCCTTCAGCGTTGACGGTGTAAAGCCAGAGAACAGGCACCGAGGCTGCCCGCGCAAAGTCCTCGACGCATCGCACCAGTTTGGTCGCGTGACCGCGACGGCGGAACGCCGGGGCGACATAAAGGCCACCAAGCCATGGTGTTAGGTCCGGCCGAGTTTCGAGGTCACTGCGCATAAGCCCGGCAGTTCCAGCAGGCTCGTCACCGTCGAACAGGACGAACGTTTCATTCGGCCCGGCCAGAGGGGCGAGAATCAGAGCCGTCATTTCTGCGACTGTTTAGCCGCCCGGTCGGTCGGAGAAGGCGCCTACCCGCCAATCGGCGACGAGGGGCGCCAACTCTCGATGTTTCGCAACGAAAACAACACGGACGGTCATACCAATAGATTAACGGGGAACGTCCTCCATGTCCGCTCGCCACCCCGAGCGGTCATTCACGGGGGCGGTTGGTATAACCCCTACCGAACGTCAAATGGTTCATGCTGGACGGTACGGGTGGCAGGACGGCCCTGATCGGGAAGACGGACCAGCTGCCGGGCAGGTCGATAGTGAAGGGCGGCAAGGGGGCTGCGGCGAAGACGGTATGCCTCCTCAGGAGCATTCTCTTCTTCGTCGTGTTGGAGGAAACGATCCTGTCGAACCCGGCCCCAGCCACCGGCCCGCGGCAGCGCACCGGTCCTCTGCCGCCCGTCACTCGTCCCAGCGCGTCTCCGGATCCAGCGGGTAGACCGGCCGCGTCAACCCGGAGAAGGGCGCGCGCGACAGCACCGGGCTGACCATCCCCGGCCCGTCCACTTCCAGGATGCGCTCGTCGGTCGCCAGCTGGTCGAAGCCCGCGCGGAAATGCCCGCGCGACTTCACGACGATGCAGCGCATCGCCTCCAGGTCCACGCCCATCATCTCCGCCATGGCCGGCTCGTGCCACTGCCGCCGTAGCGAGCCGACGACGACGAGGATCCCGCTTCCCTCCAGCTCCAGCAGCCCCGCCGGCCCCAGGTCGAAGGCCCGCCCCGCATTCGTCCCGCGCCGCCCCACACCATGTCCGTCCGACAGCTTCCGCACGATAGCCGGCGCCGTGAACCTGTCCGCGAAGGGCGCCGGCACGCGGTTGAACACCGCCTCGATTCGCGCCCCCTCCCCGGCCGCATGCATCTCCGCCGCCAGCGCCGGATCGACGAAGACCCCGAGCACCACGCCCTTCGCCCCCATCCCATGCAGCGCCGCCAGGATGGCCGAGGTGTTCCCGCCCCCGCCGCCCCCGGGATTGTCCGCGACATCGGCCAGGATCATCCGTGGCCGGGACGCATCCTCCCCCGTCGCCACCGCCTCCTTCACCGCGTCCTCGATCGAGACGAGGTTCATCCGGAACCGCTCGCGCCCCTCCCACAGCCCGCGCGCGATCGCCTCCGCGGCCGCCCTCGCTTTCGCCCCCTGCCCCGGCTTGGCCGAGGCCCAGACGCAGAGCCCGCATTTCGGGATATCCGAATAGACGAACCCGCCCGTCACCGAGATCTCCAGCAGGTCCGGATCCGCCGCCCGGAGCCGCGCCGCCTCCCGCATCGCCCGCGCATAGGGCAGGTCCCCGCTCGTCAGCAGCGTCACGCTCGGCGCCACCATCGGCAGGCGGATGAAATGCGTCTCCGGCCGCCCCATCCCCGCCAGCCGCGCGCGAATGGCATCCGCCGCATCCGCCGCCCGCTCGCGCATGTCCACATGCGCGTTGGTCCGGTAGGCGATCAGCAGGTCCGCCAGCTCCGCCTGCCGGTCCGAGACGTTGCAGTGCAGGTCCAGCGTCCCCACGATCGGCACCTCCGGCCCCACCACCTCCCGCAGCATCGCGAGCACCGCCCCGTCCGTGTCAGCCTCCTCCACGGACCGGCTGGCGCCGTGCGACCCGACATAGATCGCATCCACCGGACCAGCCGCTTCCAGCCGCCGCCGCGCGATCGAGAGGAACTCCGGAAACAGCCCCGGCTCCATCATCCCGCCCGGCGGCGCCGCGATGACGATCAGCGGCACCGGCTCCCAATCGCCGGTCGCGTCCATGCACCCGTAGAAGCCCGGGACCTCTGCGGGTAGCCCCGTCACCCTGGCCCGCCCGCCCTCAATGATCGCTTCCCCCTCCGCCCAGGACAACTGCTCGAAGTCCCGCCGCGTCGTCAGCGGCGCAAAGGCATTCACCTCCAGGTGGAGCCCGAGGATGGCGACGCGCGGCTTGGGCAAGTCAGGCCTCCGTGATCGGCGCCCGGAGTCTCCACCTGTCCTGGTGGGCTGTCGAGCCTGAGGAAGCCTTCCCTCCCCAGCTAGTGCATCAAGGTGGCGGCATCATCCGCCCAGGCATCGAACTCGCTCGCCGTGTCCTCGAAAAGTCATGCCGATCCGGTCGCCTTCGAACAGGTATTCCTGACCCAGGACACTGCAGATGACGGAACGACCGTTCCGCCCGACGGAGATCGGATTCACTCGGATCGGGCAGTCCGATGTCCGTTAATTGGCACGTCGTACCCTAGTAGTCTGAGTTGGAAGTTCACTGACGCTGTGTGCGGGGTGTAGGGTTGGGCGTCTCTAATGGGAGGCACCGATGGCACGTGGCCCGAGGGCGGCAGCGGTGGTGCTGACGGAGCAGGAGCGCGAGGCGTTGCAGCGCGTGGTTCGTCGGCGCGGTTCAGGTCAGGCGGCGGTGATGCGAGCTCGTATTGTGCTCGTGGCGGCTGCCGATCCGGCGTTGCCCAATGGTGCCATTGCAGCCGGGCTGGGGGTGAGCCGCCAAAGCGTGATCACCTGGCGGCAGCGCTTCGTGGCGCACCGCCTGGACGGGCCGCAATGGCCCCGTTCGGCAGGTCCGGCTCGGCATCCGCCGCCAGCACGATGCGCGCCCGCATCACCGCCGCCTGACCTGAACCGCGCCGACGAACCACGCGCTGCAACGCCTCCCGCTCCTCCACCGTCAGCACCACCGCTGCCGCCCTCGGGCCACGTGCCATCGGTGCCTCCCATTAGAGACGCCCAACCTTACACCCCGTCCAGAGTGTCAGAGAACTTACAACTCAGACCACTAGAGCAGACAGGCAGCTTACGGCCAGACCATGCCATTGGGCGTGCACATCTACTTCTGGCTAGTGTCCCGAATCCGAAGTTCGTGTCGTTTCGGCTTTCGTGGTGTTTCGGACGCAGAAGCGCTCGATGCTGGCGAGGATATCGTCTGCGGACTTGGTCCAGCGGA
>DATCMG010000232.1:0-1676 GCA_036563555.1 Roseomonas sp.
GCCGTGCTGACGGCGCTGGCGAGCATCACCGATGTGCGCGTCATCTCCTCGCCGCAACTCATGGTGCTGTCGAACCAGACGGCGCGGCTGCGGGTGGGTGACTCCGTCCCCGTCGTCACGCAGCAGGCTTCCGGCGGCGGCATCACGGACGCGCGGATCGTGAACTCCGTGTCGCTGCGCGACACGGGCGTGGCGCTCGACGTCACGCCGCGCGTGAATTCGGTGGGTGGCGTTCTGCTGGATGTCGACCAGGACGTGTCGGATGCCGTCGCAACCACCACCAGCGGCATCGACAGCCCGACGATCCAGCAGCGCCGCCTGCGAACCGTGGTGTCGGTGCCATCGGGGGAGACGGTCGCCCTGGGCGGGTTGATCCGCGAGGCGGACACTGGCACGCGGTCGGGTATTCCATATCTGATCGATATCCCGGTCATCCGTGACCTGGTGGGTGTGCGGCGCAGTGATCGCCGGCGCACGGAGCTGCTGGTGCTGCTCACGCCGCGCGTCGTGCAGAGCACGGAGGACCTGCGCCGCGCGACGGAAGAGCTGCGCAACCGGATGTCCACCATGGCGCCGCGCCCGACCCTGCCCGCGACCCCGGCCCGCATCGATGCTGTTCCAACGGTGCGCTGAACGGGACGGCTATGCCCTGGTTTTCGCGCTCTGGATCGCGTTGCTGGTCGGCGTCACCGGCATCGTCGCCACCCGCCTGGCCGCGAGCGGTGCCGGAGCGGCACGGATCGAGGCGGACCTCGCGCGTGCCCGCGCCGCGGCGGAGGGCGGTGTCTGGGCCGCCGCGCATCGCCTCGCGGTGCAACCGACGGCGGCGCGGCCGCCACGCGACGCATTCGCCTTCACGCTGAACGGGTCCGAGATTGCGGTCGAGGTTGCGGATGAGGAGGGACGCGTCGATCTGAACGCGGCGCCGGAAAGCCTTCTCGCGGATCTTTTCCGCGTGTCCGGGCTGCCCGATCCGGAGGCCGCGATCCTGGCCGCGCGGGTGGTGGAATGGCGGGATCCCGCCAACCAGCGCCGGCGCGACGAGGCGGGCCGCCAGGACGGGGGGCGGGGGGCCGGATCGTCGAGACTCGCTTTCCGCAGCACCGGTGAGCTTGCGGCCGTTCCAGGCATGAGCCGCGCATTGGTCGAGGCCTTGCGCGGCGCCGTCACCATCCACACGGGGCGCGCACGGCCGGCGGAGGATTCGGCCCCTGCCCCGGTGCTGGCCATGCTGCGGCTGTCGCAGGACATATCTCCCGTGCAGTCGCGAGCGACCGGGCTCCGGACACCTTCGGCGGGGCGCGGAAGCACCGCCGGCCGCCGCGTGATCTGGCGGATCGAATCCCGTGCCCGCAGCGGAGCCGTGGAAGCGCGCGTGGCTGCCGTCATGGAGATTGCCCCGGGCAACGGAATGCCGGGACGCGTCCTCGAATGGCGCATCGCTGGATTCTGACGACGAGCCGCCGGAGGGGCGGGGCGGTGCTTCAGATCAGCACGGCGTCACTTGCGGAGTCCGTTCAGGGCTGCGGCCGTAGGCCCGGCCATCTCGCCAGCACGCCAGGCCCGGCTCGGCCCACCGTGGCCAGCAATTCGCTTCGCACCATCCGAAGGCGCGCATTGCGTGCTTCCTGGAAGCGCCGGCTGTCCTCTGCCGCCTGCTGCCCCAGAAGCATCCG
>DATCMG010000016.1:0-2473 GCA_036563555.1 Roseomonas sp.
GTAGCTCCGCACGTCCCAACCCTGCGTGGTGATGGCGACGCTGGTGGGGATGAAGACGGTGGGCGCGACGGCGGTGAGATCCTTCACGGGATCATAGGGCAGGTTGCGGTACAGCCCCTTGGCGATACCGGTGGAAGACAGCGTGGCGAGCACGAAGGTGTAGCCATCGGGCGGTGACTTCGCGACGTAATCGGTGCCCACCGTGCTGCCGGCTCCGGGCCGGTTCTCGACCACCACCGTCTGGCCCAGAACTTCCCCGATCTTCGGTGCGAGGAGGCGCATGGTCACGTCCGTGCCGCCACCCGTGGCGAACGGTACGATCATGCGCACGGTGCGGTTAGGCCAAGAGGCAGCCTGCTGCGCGAGGGCGCGTCCGGGCAGCACCAGCGCCGGCAGGCCCAGCAGGAGGTGGCGGCGGGATGGAATCATCGTCTCTGTTTCCTGCTCTGGCTCAGAAGGAACCGCCATTCACCGGCAGCACCTGACCTGACACGTAGTCCGCGAGATCGGACGCGAAGAACATAACCGCCTTGGCAATGTCATCCGCTTCGCCCAGGCGGCGGAGCGCGACGCCGTCCAGCACGCGCTGCTGTCCTTCCGCCCCGTAGCTCTCCCATTGGCTGGTCGTGCCCGAGGAAACGGGAAAAAGCCCTGGCGCCACGGCGTTGACCGTGACGCCGTGCGGCCCGAGTTCCTGGGCCAATTGCCGCGTCAGCCCGATGACCGCGTGCTTGGCGCTGGTATAGGCCTGGATGCCGGTGCGGGAGGCGCGCAACCCGGCGCCGGAGCTGATATTGATGATCCGTCCGCGTCCGGCCCGCTTCATCCCTGCCGCCGCGGCTCGGGCCGTGACGAAGGCGGCGTCAAGATTCACGCGGAGAATGGCGTCCCAATCCTCGAAGGGCGCCTCCTCCACCGGGTGGAACCTGCGGCCGAGGACGCCGCCGGCATTGTTCACCAGCACGCCCACGGGGCCGCCGCTCTGCTCCTCCACGCCGCGCATCCAGGCGGCCACGGCATGGTGGTCGGTCAGGTCCATCACATGCGGCACGATGCCGGGCACGGAGGCGGTTTCGGCCAAGCCGGCAGCGTCCATGTCGGTCGCGAAAACGCGAGCACCATGCCGCGCGAAGCGCCAGGCGATGGCCCGGCCGAAGCCGGTTGCGGTACCGGTCACGGCAACGGTGGTGCCGGTGAAGTCCAGGCTCAAATCCCCATGCCTTCTTCAGAATCGCCCCATCATAGGCGCCGGCCCGCCCCAACCATCAAGGCCCGGCTATCAAGAACTGTGTCGCACCCCAGAAGATTGACTGGGCATCTGGCCAGCACCAGCATGGCCTACCGCGCCCGGCAGCAGCAAGGAGGAAGACTACCATGGCGGAACCCGTTGTGATCTGGGGCGCCGGCGCGATCGGCGGCACGATTGGCGCCTATCTCCGCCGCGCCGGCCGCGAGGTGCTTTTCGTCGATGTGGTGCCGGAGCATGTGCGGGCCATTGCCGAAGGCCGCCTGCAGATTGATGGCCCCATCGACCAGTTCACCACCGGCGGTCCCGCCCTGATGCCGGACGCCATGACCGGCCAGCACAGGCTGATCATCCTGGCCGTGAAGGCCCACCACACCGAGGCCGCGACAAGGGCGCTCGCGCCCTTCCTGGCGCCGGACGGCGCTGTCGTATCCTGCCAGAATGGGCTGAACGAGCTGATGATCGCCGACATTGTCGGTCGTCCCCGGACAATCGGGGCCTTCGTCAATTTCGGGGCCGATTACCAGGAACCTGGCCGCATCACCTATGGCGTGCACGGCGCGGTGGTCGTGGGCGAGCTGGATGGCAGCACCACGCCGCGCATCCAGGCCCTGCACGCGATGCTGCAGCTCTTCGAGCCCGAAGCGGTGCTGAGCGACAACATCTTCGGCTATCTCTGGGGCAAGGCGGGGTATGGCGGCATCCTTAAGGCCTCGGCCCTCAGCAATGATACCATCGCCGAGTTCATTGCCGACCCGCGCCGTCGCCCCATGATCATCGCGCTCGTGCAGGAGATCTTGTCGATCGCGAAGGCGGAAGGCGTGTTACCGCTCGGCTTCAACGGCTTCGATCCCGCGGCCTTCATGAATAACGACCGCGCAGCCATGGATGCCTCGCTCGCGGCGCTGGTTGCCTATAATGGCGGCACGGGTAAGCCGCGCAGTGGCATCTGGCGCGACCTGGCCATACGCAAGCGGCAGACCGACGTGACCGCACAGCTCGCCCCCGTTCGCGCCGCCGCGCGCCGCCACGGAATCCCGACCCCCTACGCGGACAAGCTTGTCGGATTGATCGGCGCCGTTGAGGCAGGCCAGCGCGAAATCAGCACCGAACTGGCGGACGAGCTGAGCGGCCTGGCGGTGCCGGCGTGATGAGCATCGCGAGCGAAGCCCCCGCCTGCACCGCCTTCCACGACAGCGTGGACGGTGCGCTGATGATGAGCCACCT
>DATCMG010000035.1:0-3082 GCA_036563555.1 Roseomonas sp.
TGAACTGCTTCGGGCCCGTCCAATTAGCCCCGCCGCCGGCCCCGACCAGCCCGTCACCGAACTCGCGATCAATCGGCCCACCAAAGCGGCAGTCTCCCAGGATACGGCAGGTCATGTCCCAGCCCGCCGAGGCGGCGTTCATCAGCGCCGAGGGTATGTTCCGCGCGTGGTCGAGCAGCCAAAGGTCTCCCGCCTGCAGGCCCGGCCGCGCTCGCGGTGCGTTCCCGGTGCCCACCGAGACGACCAGCAGGTTCTCCGTGCCTGTGGGCCAGCCCACTCGGTAAGGAGCGGCGGTCGCCATCTGGAAGGCCAGGAAGGCAGGGTTGTTGTAGGTCGTGACACCGCCGTCCACGAACACGAAGGAGTACTGGTCGGGCGTACCTTCGGCGAAGACGACCACCTCGGGCGGGAAGAATGTCGGGGCGGCCGTGCTGGCGCGCACCAGCTGCCACAGTGGTAGGTCGAGGTTGCAATCCTTGCGAGCGCGGTCGTTGTACTTGGCGAAAGGGTTGTTGCTGACCGGCCAAGGAGAGTCAGTGGTATGGTTGCGCATCACCATCATCAGCAGCGTGCGCAGATTCTCGTTCCCAAGCCGGGCAGGCAGCGCGTCGGCGGGGTAGCCCAGCGCCTCGTTGATGGCCTTCCGGAGCAGGATGGCCAGCGGCTCGTCGTTATAGCTGTAGCGGACGCGGTTCAGGATGGACGCCTTGTCGAACATCAGCGGCCCGCTCTCGAGGTAAAAGGCGCGGATGCGCTCGGTCGGCATGCCGGCGGCGATGCAGGTGGCGATAATGGCGCCCGTACTGGTGCCGCAGACAAAGTCGAACCAGTCGGCGAGCACGAGGGCGGGCTTGCCGGTCCTGGCGCGGAGCTCCGCCTCGAGCTTCGCCAGGATCTCCACGCTCATCAGGCCGAGGATGCCGCCCCCATCGCAGGCAAGGATCTTCTTCGGACCGGGTGAGCGCATGCGCTCCGTAACGAGATCGGTCATCACCATCTCCTTTCCAGCACAGCTCCGGCGCCGCTTGTTGAGCAAGGCCGGAATACCCGTCCATCAGGACACCAAGCGCTTGGCGACACCGCCCTGCAACCATGGTCGCTGAACACACCGGTGCACGCCGCCGTAGCAGTTACAGGAGACACGTGCGTCAGGATTCGAGTCCACCGAAAACCAATCTCACTTGAATTTCGGCGATCATGGGCAGGTACACCCGGCTTTCTACCTTCAGCTCGGGACAAAGCATGGACCATTCGCCATTGGCTTACGCAACCTCGGCAAGGCTCTGAACACAGCGCTGCAGCTTGCCGTGGTGTCCACGATCCTCGTCGCCGCTGGAGGCCGCAAGGAGCGCGGCCTGTCCTTTCCTCGGGGCGGCGCGCGCAGCCTCGGGCCCCGTGAGGCAGGAACCGAGGCGAGACACACGCGCGGCCACCCCATAGTCTTACACCAAGGTGCGGCATCGACTGTTCGCTACGCGTTATGGGCACGCACCCCTTCCCGGATGGATTGCAGCGAAATACCTTCGTTCGCGGCGTAGCTGCCGCCCTGGCCGTTGAGCTTGGGCATACCGAGCTTGCCGCCCTTGTGGTGCAACGCAATCACCTGCCACTGCTTGGCGTTGAAGACCGGACTGCCTGAACTGCCGCCCTCGGTCGGCGCGCGGTAATGCACGCGGCAGACGCTGGGGATCTGCGGCTGGCCGACAGGCGGTCCTTCATGGTCGAGCAGTTCGTTGTCCTGAAAGGAGAATGCCAGGTCGCGCCCGCCCGGATGGCCAATGACGTAGACCTGGGCCGCCGCTTCCACGATCGGCAAATTGGGCGCAATTGGCAGAGGCTGGATGCCGGTAACGGGGCTCTGCAGTCGCAGCAGGCTCGCGTCGTGACGGTCGGGCGGTGAGGACCAGACGATCGCCTCGATGGTGTAGACTTGGTTAGCGTCCACAGCCTCGAACACCACCTCGGCTTCCCCAGGCGCCACCCCAGGACTGGCGCCGTGCTCGTTGACCACGTGAAAGTTCGTCAGCACCAGCAACTCATCCGGTGGCTCCAGGCCAAACGAGTCCGCGCGCACCAGAAAACCGGTGCCTAGCCGGTCGCCCAACCGCTGCTGCACCGCCGCCACCGCGAGAGCGCGGTCTAGGCCAGTCTTCCACCAGCGGTAGGTCTGTGGCCCCTGCTGCCCGAGCACCGCCTCGAGTTGGCCGGCGTCGGGCGCCGCCTGTGCGCGCAGGCGCTGGAGCTCTGCGGGGCCGAGCTGCAGGCCGCCTCCTGAAAGCTGGAGGAGGCGTGCACGCAGAGTAGCGACAAGGCCGCGGCCCCGGTCGTCGATTGCCTCAAGGTCCCAGACCTCCGTGAACTGCCGCAACGTGCTGGCGATCTGAAAGGCCTGGGCATTCCCCGCCGCCGCGTAGGTGCGGATGTGGTGCTCGACCGCGCCCCAGTCCTCCAGGCCGAGCGTAGCCTCGGCTAGCGTCGGCAGGAACCATACGTTTCGATTATTCAATGGGGTCGCCTCGAGAGCGGTGACGACCTGCCGGGCCACCACCTCCGGCTTCAGGTCCGGCGCCATGGATAGCCCAAGCCGGCGAGCGCGGGTGATGAGCGCCAGCAGGTTGACGCCGTGCCAGGTGTTGCGGTCCGGATCCGCCTCGAAGGGTGCGCGGTAGGCCGCGACCGCCTGCTCAAGCGCCTCGCGGGCTGCCCTCTCCGCCTTGTCGCCCGCGTCAAAAAATACTTGCTTGTAAGCGCGGCCGATCAGTCCATTCGCTTCAGCGACCTCCGGGTCGTGCTGCGGCAGGCGCTGGGTCAGCGCTCTCAGCAGGTCGACGGCTGCCGTGGCCTTGCCCGTGTCGATCAGGTACTGAGCATACAGCCGCCGATTCTTAGCGTCTTGCGGATCGCGGCGGCTCACCGCCTCAGCGAGAAGGCCCATCTCCTCATAGGCACGGACGTTCCGCAGCGCCTCAACGAGTTGCTTGGCCTCAGCGATGTCCTCGTCCTCGCACAAGCCACGGAGCTTTCGAAGCGCGCCCCGCGCCTTTGTGCGCAACGCATCGAATTCCGCCTCCTCCATCGCAGC
>DATCMG010000040.1:0-2429 GCA_036563555.1 Roseomonas sp.
GCGCGTGGAGGGGCGCGGTATAAGGTATGGTGGAAGGTGGGGCAAGGGCCGTTCCGGTCCTGGCGCCTTCTGCCCGACAAGGCCAGGATAGCACGGCGATGATCGCCATCCTCTCCGACATCCACGCCAACCGCGAGGCCCTCTCGGCCTGCCTCGACCACGCCGACCGCGCCGGCGCGACCCGCTATGTCTTCCTGGGGGATTACGTCGGTTATGGCGCCGATCCCGCCTGGTGCCTTCGCACCGTCATGGACCGCATCGCCCACGGCGCCGTCGCGCTCCTCGGCAATCACGACCAGGCGGTCTTCGCCCGCACGACCCGCATGAACGGCCGGGCCGCGGCGGCCATGGAATGGACCCGCGCACAGCTCAGCCCCGACGCCGCCACTTTCCTGAAGACCCTGCCGATAGAGCATGTCGAGGAGGACCGGCTCTACGTCCATGCCGACGCCTCCTCCCCCGAGGACTGGCGCTACATCTTCGGCGCCGAGGAAGCCCGGCGCAGCCTGGAGGCCACCCCGGCCCGGGTGACGATCTGCGGCCATGTCCATGCCCCGCGCCTCTTCGGCCTGACAGCCACTGAGAAGGTCTCCGCCTTCACCCCTGTCCCCGATGCGCCCGTCCCGCTCTCCCGCGCGCGCCGCTGGCTGGCGGTCATGGGCTCGGTCGGCCAGCCGCGGGACCACGACCCCTCGGCCTGCTACGCCCTGCTGGACCCCGAGACATCGGAACTCCGCTGGATCCGCGTGCCTTATGACGTGGAGACGGCGGCGGCGAAGATCCGCCAGGCCGGGTTGCCCGAAAGCCTCGCCGACCGCCTGTTCACCGGAACCTGAAGCCGATGTCCCACCGCCGCCCGCGCCAGGGCGAGACGATCGACGGCTTCCTTCTTGGCGCACCGATGCATGAGGGCGGCATGGCTTCGATCTTCGAGGCGATGCATCCGGACCATTCCATCCCGCTGCTGATCAAGCTGCCGCATCTGGACGGAACGGACGCCGCTCACATCGTCAGCTTCGAGATGGAGCAGATGATCCTGCCGCGCCTGACGGGCCCGCATGTGCCGCGCTTCGTCGCCGCGGCCGGCTTCGAGGCGCCGCGGCCCTATCTCGTGATGGAGCGCATCCCCGGCCCCTCGCTGCTGCCGCGCCTGCGCCATTTGCCGCTGCCCGCGGAGGAGGTCGCCGCGATCGGGGCGAAGGTGGCGCTGGCGCTGGCGGAGCTGCACCGCCAGCGCGTCTCGCATCTCGATGTGAAGCCGGCGAACATCCTGTTCCGCCAGACGCCGGATGGGCTGCGGGGGGAGGCGGTGCTGGTCGATTTCGGCCTGTCCCATCACGGCCACCTGCCCGACCTGATCGAGGAGGAGTTCCGCATTCCCTATGGCACCGCGCCCTATATGGCGCCGGAGCAGGCCATGGGGCAGCGGAGCGACCCGCGCAGCGACCTCTTCGCCCTCGGCGTGGTGCTCTACCAGCTCGCCACCGGGGTGCTGCCTTTCGGGGAGCCGCTGCATCTCCGCGCCGTGCGGCGCCGGTTGTGGCGTGACCCCGTGCCGCCCCGCCGGCTGCGCCCGGATATCCCGCCCTGGATGCAGGAACTGATCCTGCGCTGCCTGGAGGTGGACCCGGCCCGGCGGCATCCGACCGCCGCGCAGCTCGCCTTCGATCTGCGGAACCCCGAGGCGGTGCGCCTGGGCCCGCGCGCCGCGCGAAGCCACCGCGACGGCTGGCTCAAGGTGCTGGAGCGCCGCTTCAACCGCGACCGCACGCCGCGCACCGGGCGCGCGGCCGTGACGGCCCATGCCTCCCCCATCGTCGCCGTGGCGGTGGACCTGCGGGAGCAGACCGCGCCCCTGGCCGAGGCGCTGCGGGCGAGCGTCGGCAATGTGCTCCGCACCCTGCCGGGCGCGCGCGTGGCCTGCCTGAACGTGCTGCTGGACGGATACCTGACCGGCGACGCGCCGCATGACCGGGCTGGCCGCTCCGCCCGCGTGCAGCGCCTGGCGGAACTGCGCCACTGGGCCGCGCCGCTGGGGCTGGAGGAAGGGCGCATCACGTTTCATGTGCTGGAGGGTTCCGGCGCGGCCGAAGCCCTGCTGGAATATGCCGAGGCGAATGGGGTGGATCACGTGGTGATGGGCGCGCGGGCGAATTCGATGCTGCGGAGCGTCCTCGGCTCCGTCTCCGGCGAGGTGGCGGCGCGGGCACCCTGCAGCGTGACCGTGGTGCGCGCGCGGGAGGGTGCGGCTTGATGCAGGACCAGGACACGGGGCTGACGCGCTGGGACCGGCGCTATCTCGGCCTGGCCGCCCATATCCGGCAGTGGTCCAAGGATCCGCGCGGGCGGGTGGGCGCGGTGATCGTGGCGCCGGAGCTGAATCGCATCGTCGCCACCGGCTTCAACGGCTTCCCGACCAGGATCGAGGA
>DATCMG010000045.1:0-4135 GCA_036563555.1 Roseomonas sp.
CGGCCACTGGCGGACTGCGGACGAATGGCGCCCTGGAGGGCAGTCAGGACCGTATCCGTGACGACGCCGTAGACCAGATGCGCAATCAAGCCGCGTGCGTGCGCCTGCCAAGGATACTTTCTCTGGTCGGCGGAGAGGCCGGTGGCGGCGTTGATCATCTCGTCCTGAAGCAGAAACAGCCCGAGCCCATACAGAGTGCCCCGGCCAGCCCCCACTGCTGAGATACGGTCCCGCAGCGCGCCGTAGAGTGCGCCGGGACCGATGCCCAGAGAGTAGTGGATGGCCATGCCTGCCGCGTGGTGCTGGGGAGGAGAGAGTTCAGCGCCCGCGGCCCTCTCAACCATGCCTGCCATGACATGGGCAGGGTCTTCGCCTCCGGGGCGGACCTGCTGTGTCCGCCGCCGTGCCTCGGGGTCCTCGTGGAGGTAATTGAACCAATCGACCCGATCCATAACCCACACACCGACCGCGCCCGCCACCGCGCCCAGCAGCATGTCGGCAGCAACGTTTCCGTCCCCCTTACGCATCCGAGCCCTCCTGGTGTTTCCTCCGGTACCAAACAGAGGCGCGGAAGGTCGGTTTCAGCCACCCGGTCCTGCCAATCATCGGGTGGCATGAGTTCCTCGGGCCTGCCCGGACGGGACGGTCTGGAAATACCCGCATCGCTCAGGAGCGAGCCATGTCCCTTTGCCGGGAACGGATCATCAGGCGGGTATCAAGCGTCTAGATCTGATCCCTAGGCTTCGTTCCCCTGCGGCGCCCCCGCCACGCTCGCTCGCCAGAGCCGCAGCGCAGCCACCGTCTCCGCCACGTCATGCACGCGCAGCATCGCCGCGCCGCGCGCCGCCGCCGCGATCGCCACCCCCACGCTCCCCGCCATCCGGTCGCGTGGGGTGGAAACGCCCGAGAGCGTCCCGATGAAACGCTTGCGCGACGCCCCCACCAGCACCGGGCAGCCAAGCCCCATCAGGATCGGCAGCCGGTCCAGCAGTTCGAGATTGTGGTCCATCGTCTTGCCGAAGCCGATCCCGGGATCCACCGCGATCCGGTGGCGCGGGATTCCCGCCGCCTCGCAGGCCGCGATCCGCCCGGCGAGGAAGGCGGTCACCTCCACCGCCACGTCCCCGTATTCGGCATGTTGCTGCATCGTCGCGGGCTCGGTGCCGGGCATGTGCATCAGCACAACCGGGCAGCCCGCCTCCGCCACCACCGCCAGCGCCTCGGGGTCGTGGCGCAGGGCGGTGATGTCGTTCACCACCTCCGCCCCGGCATCCAGCGCGGCGCGCATGGTCGCGGCGTGGCGCGTGTCCACGCTCACCGGCGCGTTCTTCGCGATCTCGCGGATCACGGGAAGGATGCGCGCCGTCTCCGTCCCGGGATCCACGGGCGGGGCAGCGGGGCGGGTGCTCTCCCCGCCCACATCAAGCATGTCCGCCCCCGCCTCCAGCATGGCATGGGCCGCCATCAGCGCCGCGCGGGGATCGAAATGCCGCCCGCCATCCGAGAAGCTGTCCGGGGTCACGTTCAGCACGCCCATCACTAGCGGCCTCCCAAGGCTCGCCGCATCGGGCAGGCCGGCGAAGGGCTGGGGCGGCCGGGTCAGGGCCAGCACCGCCTCCTGCCAGCCCTCCGGTGTTTCCACCGCCGGCATCAGCCCGGCGATCCGCCCATCCTCGATCAGCCGCACCAGGGTGAAGGCGGCGGCCCCGCCATCCATCGGCAGGGCGGCGCCGGCTGCGACAGCGGCGAAGGCACCGCGCCCATGCAGCAGCCCCATCGGTTCGACCCAGCGCGCCATCATGCCTCCCCTCGTCCGGAAAACCCGGCCCCGAATCGGGCCCCGGACGGAAAACGGGGGCCACTAGGGCCCCCGTTGCATTCAAGCGTCTCGATACGCACCGCGCCAGAGGGCGGCAGCCGGATTATCAGGCCCCGGACGGAGCGGGATGCATGCCCCCGGTATCCGGGCGGGGATTCGGCCGGCCAGAGGTCGGCACGCTGCCCCGCCCCTGGTTCACCGGCTCATCCGGACGGTCCCTCACGATCGGATCACCCCGCAGCACCTGCCGGATCTCGTCGCCCGAGAGGGTCTCGTATTCCAGCAGTCCCTTGGCCAGGGCGTGCAGGTCCTCGATCCGCTCCGTCAGCGTCTTCTTGGCCCGTTGATAGGCGGCGTCGATGATCGAGCGGATCTCGCCGTCGATCGCCTGCGCCGTCGCCTCGGAGAGGTTCTTGGACTGCGTCACCGAATGCCCCAGGAACACCTCCTGGTCGTTCGAGCCATAGGCGACCATGCCGATCTTTTCGGACATGCCCCATTCCGTGACCATCCGGCGCGCGAGGTCGGTCGCCATCTTGATGTCGCCCGAGGCGCCGTTCGACACCTTGTCCGGCCCGAAGATGACCTCCTCCGCGACACGGCCGCCCATGGCCATGGCCAGCTCGGCCTTCATCTTGGACTTGTGCTTGGAGTAGCGGTCGCCCTCCGGCAGCGACATCACCAGGCCCAGCGCACGGCCGCGCGGGATGATGGTCGCCTTGTGGACGGGGTCGCACTCCTCCTCGCTCATGGCCATCAGCGCATGGCCGGCCTCGTGATAGGCGGTCATCCGCTTCTCGGCCTCGGACATCACCAGGCTGCGGCGCTCGGCGCCCATCAGCACCTTGTCCTTCGCCTGCTCGAACTCGTGCATCCCCACCGTCCGGCGCCCGGTGCGGGCCGCCAGCAGCGCCGCCTCGTTCACCAGATTGGCCAGATCCGCGCCCGAGAAGCCCGGCGTGCCGCGCGCGATCACCTTCGGCTCCACGTCCGAGGCCAGCGGCACCTTCCGCATATGCACGCGCAGGATCTTCTCCCGCCCGTTCACGTCGGGGTTCGGCACCACGACCTGCCGGTCGAAGCGGCCAGGGCGCAGCAGGGCGGGGTCGAGCACGTCCGGCCGGTTCGTCGCCGCGATGAGGATCACGCCCTCATTGCTCTCGAAGCCGTCCATCTCCACGAGCATCTGGTTCAGCGTCTGCTCGCGCTCGTCATTCCCGCCGCCCAGGCCCGCGCCGCGATGGCGGCCCACGGCGTCGATCTCGTCGATGAAGATGATGCAGGGCGCGTTCTTCTTGCCCTGCTCGAACATGTCCCGCACGCGGCTGGCGCCGACGCCCACGAACATCTCGACGAAGTCGGAGCCCGAAATGGTGAAGAAGGGCACGTTCGCCTCACCCGCCACCGAACGGGCGAGCAACGTCTTGCCGGTGCCCGGCGGGCCGACAAGCAGCACGCCCTTGGGGATCTTGCCACCCAGGCGCTGGTACTTCTGCGGGTCACGCAGGAACTCGACGATCTCCTCCAGCTCCCCCTTGGCTTCCTCGATGCCGGCCACATCCTCGAAGGTGACGCGGCCCTGCTTCTCCGTCAGCAGCTTCGCCTTGGACTTTCCGAAGCCCATGGCCCTTCCGCCGCCGCCCTGCATCTGCCGCATGAAGAAGACCCAGACGCCGATCAGGAGCAGCATCGGGAACCAGGAGATGAGGATCTGGAAGAGCGGGTTCACGTCGCTTTCCTCGGGCCGCGCCACGACGCGCACGCCCTTCTCCGTCAGCCGCTGGACGAGCTGCGGGTCCTCGGGGGTGTAGGTGCTGAAGGTCCGCCCGTCCTGAAGCTGGCCGGAGACGATCCGCCCCTGGATGGTGGCATCCCGCACATGACCCTGCTGGACCTCGTTCAGGAAGTCCGAATAGGCAACCTGCGTTCCCCGGCTGGAGGTCGTGCCGGAGGGTTGGAACAGGTTGAACAGCGCCACGAGCAGCAGGGCGACGATCACCCAGAGCGCGAGGTTGCGGCCGAAATTGTTCACTTGACGGTCCCGATCCTTGGCCGGCGAAGCCGGCTCAGACAACAAGATAGGGAGGCAGGGCCCGTCAGGGAACCACCACTTACCCCGGCTTTCACGCGATCGGCCCCGCTGCGGGGCTGAATTCCACGCGAAAGCCATCTTCCCGGCCCGGCCCGGCCACCAGCCTGCCCGTCGAATTCCGGATCACGGGCAGCCCGGCCGCCACCATGGCCGGCAACCCGGCAGGCCGCCCGTCCCCCCCCAGGGCGCCGATCCAGCCCCCTTCCGGGGCAGCCAGCACGCGC
>DATCMG010000046.1:0-1848 GCA_036563555.1 Roseomonas sp.
AGCCATGGCGCGCCGCCCAGCGGCTGACCTTTCCCTCCCCGGCGTCGATCGCGGCGCGCAAATCCCAACGCAGCATCACCGGCCAGAGGGCGACCGGCGGGTGGACCCGCCCGCAGGATGCCGCGCAGGCGATCGGTGCGCGTCCCTGATGCAGCCGCGCCGCAAGGTCCGATGGAATGAGGGGCGTGTCCCCGGGCACCGAGAGCACCCAGTCCAGGCCAAGTCCCGCCGCGTGATCCATGCCCGCCAGGATACCGGCGAGCGGACCTGGAAAACCCGGAACCCCATCCGGCACCACGGGCAGGCCCGGCGCGGCGATTGCGAAGCGGGACGGGTCGCCATTCGCATTCAGCACCACCGCCGCCACCTGGGGCGAGAGCCGATCGAGTAGATGCGCCAGCATCGGCCGCCCGTTCAGGGGCAGCAGCGTCTTGTCGCCGCCTCCCATGCGCCGTGCCAGCCCACCGGCCAGCACGACACCGAGGGTCGGCGGATCAGGATCGGCCACGCAGGGCGAGTGGCCGCATGAGGAACACGCTGCCCCAGCCCCAGGCCGCCCCGATCAGCGGCAGAACCCAGGGGGGCGTGGCGCGCGGAAGATGCTGCGGCACGACATAGGCGGCGACCAAACCCAGCACGGCGCCGGAAATCAGGTCCGGAACCGGTGCGAAGCGCAGGACCAACCCGATCAGGACGCCGCCTGCCGCCCCCAGCAGGCAGAACCAGGCCAGCCAGGGCAGGCCATGCGGCCCCACCGTCTGCACATAGGCCGCCAGCGGCATCACCTTGGCGATGTGGTGCAGCAGGAAGAGCGTCGAATCGCGGAACACGATCACGGCCAGGGCCCCGCAGGGCGCGCCGTAGAAAAGCGCCCTGCGGAAACTCTCCTTCATCCGGCGGCGCGCTCCGCCACGCATTCGCGCAGCGCCTCGCCCAGCATGTCCATGCCCTCGTTCACCAGCGCATCGGAGGTGGTCAGCGGGCAGAGGAAACGGATGACATTGGCGCGCACGCCGCAGGAGAGGAGGACGAGCCCCTTATCCGCGGCGCGGGCGACCAGGGCGCGGGTCAGGTCGGGATCCGGCTTGTCGGCATCGCCATCGGCCACCAGCTCCATCGCCACCATGCCGCCCACCGCGCGGATGTCGCCGATGATGCCGGTCAGCGTGTTGCTCGCCTGAAGCTCCTTGATGCGGCGGACCAGCAGATCACCGATCGAATCGGCGCGGGCGCAGAGCCCCTCCTCCTCGATCACGTCCAGCACCGCGTTGGCGGCGGCGCAGCCCAGCGGGGAACCGCCATAGGTGCCGCCGAGCCCGCCCGGATTCGGGGCATCCATGATGGAGGCCGTGCCGGCCACGCCGGAGAGCGGGAAGCCGCCGGCCAGCGACTTCGCCATGGTCACCAGGTCCGCCTTCACCCCCGTATGCTCCATGGCGAACATCTTGCCGGTGCGGGCGAATCCGGTCTGCACCTCATCGGCGATCAGCAGGATGCCGTATTTGTCGCAGATGGCGCGCAGGCCCTGCATCAGCTCGGGCTGGGCCTGGTAGAAGCCGCCCTCGCCCTGCACGGGCTCGATGATGATGGCGGCGATCCGGGCCGGATCGATGTCCGCCTTGAACAGCGTCTCGATCGCCTCGAGCGTGTCGGCCACCTCCTTGCCGTGATAGGCTACGGGGAAGGGCAGGTGGTAGATGTCGGCCGGCATCGGGCCGAATCCGACCTTGTAGGGCACGACCTTGCCCGTCAGCGCCATGCCGAGCAGCGTGCGGCCATGGAAGGCGCCGGAAAAGGCGATCACGCCCGGGCGGCCCGTATGGGCGCGGGCGATCTTCACGGCATTCT
>DATCMG010000048.1:0-6081 GCA_036563555.1 Roseomonas sp.
GACGACTGGTGCTGGCGGATCTTCTTACCTTCGCGGCCGAGCAGCGTCCTTCTTTGATGCTGGATGCGGCAACGCTGACCGGCGCGGCGCGCGTGGCACTCGGGCCGGACCTTCCGGCGCTGTTCACGAATGACGAAGAAATCGCCGCCGCTCTTTCCGCGGCGGGCGAGGCGTGCAACGACCCGCTTTGGCGACTGCCGCTCCATGAAGGTTACGCTTCGTGGCTCGACAGTCCGGTGGCCGATACCAACAACGTCGGCAGCCGCCCGATGGCAGGGTCCATCGTCGCCGCGCTCTTTCTTCACCGTTTCGTTCCGAACGACATACGTTGGGCCCATCTCGACGTTTATGCTTGGAACGACGCGACGAGGCCGGGACGCCCGGAAGGCGGCGAGGCCATGAGCCTCAGAGCCCTTCATGCAGGCGTCATGGCCATGTTGCCCGTGTGGGCCGGCGCTTGAGTGGGTTATCCGCGAAGCCGGCCCGGGCCCTCTCCTTGCGGGGCGGGCCCTGCGGCCGATTCTGTTACGGCGGGTTCCGCATGCGGGTCCGCCCCAAGAGAAGGAATGCTCTCCGATGCCCGTGCAAGGCACACCGGACCAGTTCGTCGGAATCCTTCGGGACACGGTGGTGGCGCTGGTACGCCGCGATGGCCCCGACCTCTCGGCGCGGCAACTCGGCGTGTTCCTGACGGTCTATCTCGGCGAGGGTCCGCACACCGTGCGTGGCCTGGCCGCATCGCTCAACGTCTCCAAGCCCGCGATCACCCGCGCGCTGGACCGGCTGGGCGAGCTGGACTTCGCCCGCCGCAAGACCGACCCGCAGGACCGCCGCTCCGTGCTCGTGCAGCGCACCGTGAAGGGTGCCGCCCTGCTGCGCGAGATGCGCAGCATCATGGGCGAGGCCGCCGCGGCCGCCGAGGATGAGAACGCCGCCGCGCAGATCGCCAATACCCAGGTCGCGGCCAAGCGCGCGGGCTGAGAGCCCGCCGTCACGCCGGAATATGTTGCGAATGGGGATCGGTATCGACTGGCCGTGAGGCCGGGAATCGGTCCCGCCTACCCCTCCGGCAGGGCGCGCACGAAGGCGCGCCAGTCCTGCCGCTTCGCGGCCGCCCGCTCCGTCCCATCAGGCATTTTCGCGTAGAGGCTGAGCACGCCCCGCGCCCAAAGCGCGTCGAAGGCGGCCTCGCTGGACAGGGCGAAGGCCGCGCTGCGCTCGAAGACCCCGTCGCGCACCTTCGGCAGCACCTTCAGGATCCACCAGGCGGCGCCCCCGGCCAGGATGGCGAAGCCCATCCAGGTATGGACGTACATCGTGGCCAGCAGGCTGGCCACGAGAAGGATCGAGGGAACCGTAATGTTTTCCCAGGTGCGATAGACCGGCGATCCGGGCGCGTTCATCTGCCGGATATTGATGCCGAGCTTCACCTGCTCCCGGCCCAGAAGTTCCTTCAGGCGTTCGAGTTCGTTCACCTTGCCATCCCCTGGGCCATCCCTGATTCGGCCCGCAACTCAAAGGCCGCCTCCATCAGGGCGCGGGTGTAGGGCGCCTTGGGCGCGGCGACCACCTGCTCCGTGTCGCCCGCCTCCACCAGCTTGCCGTCCTTCATCACGACGATCCTATGGGCAAGCGCCCGGACCACGCGCAGGTCGTGCGAGATGAAGATGTAGGAGAGGCCACGCCGCACCTGCAGGTCACGCAGCAATTCCACAACCTGTGCTTGCACGGAGACATCGAGGGCGCTGGTGGGCTCGTCCAGCACCACCAGTTCCGGCCCGAGCACCAGGGCACGGGCGATGGCGATGCGCTGGCGCTGGCCGCCGGAGAATTCGTGGGGGTAGCGAATGGCGGTGGCGGGATCGAGCCCGACCTCTCGCAGCGCATCGGCAACCCGGGCGTCGCGATCCGTGCGGGAGAGGGCAGGTTCGTGGACGGCTAGCCCCTCCCCCACGATCTCCCCGACGCTCATGCGTGGCGAAAGGCTGCCATAGGGATCCTGGAAGACGATCTGCATGCGGCGGCGTAGGGGGCGAAGCGCGGCGCGGGAGTGGTCCTGGATGGGCTGGCCGTCGAGCAACACCTCTCCCTGGGAGTGTTCGAGCTGCAATAGCGCGAGGCCAAGTGTCGTCTTTCCGCTGCCACTCTCCCCGACAATGCCGAGAGTCTCACCGCGCCGCAGCGCCAGGTCGACGCCATCCACGGCCCTCACATGGCCCACCACCCGGCGCAGCAGGCCACGGCGGATGGGGAAATGCACCTTCATGTCACGCGCTCGCAGGATTTCCGGCGCGTTCGGCGGCAGGGGAGAGGCGCGCCCGCGTGGCTGAGTATCCAACAGCATGCGGGTATAGGCGTGGGCGGGACGGGTGAAGACATCGGACACGAGGCCCTGCTCGACCGCAGCACCATCCTTCATCACCACCACGCGGTCGGCGTAGCGGCGAACGATCGCAAGATCATGGGTGATGAGGAGCATGGCCATGCCAAGCTCCCGCTTCAGCCGCGCCAGAAGCTCCAGCACCTGCGCCTGGATGGTGACGTCGAGCGCCGTGGTGGGCTCGTCGGCAATCAGCAGGCGGGGGTCGTTGGCCAGGGCGATCGCGATCATCACGCGCTGCCGCTGCCCGCCGGAGAGTTGGTGCGGATAGGCATCCAGCCGCTCCGCCGCAGCGCCAAGGCCGGCGCGCTGGAGCAGCTCGATGGCGCGCTGGCGAAGCGCCGCGCCGCGCATCGGGCGATGCAGCGTGATGGCCTCCGACACCTGGCGCCCGATCGTATGCAGGGGGTTGAGGGAGGTCATGGGTTCCTGGAACACCATGCCCGCCACCCCGCCGCGCAGGCGCTGCAGCGCATCGGGCGTGGCGTTCAGCACATCCACCCCGTCCAGAGTGATCCGGCCGGCCGGATTGGCGCCGCCCGGACCGAGAAGGCGAAGGCAGGAGAGCGCCGTGACACTTTTGCCGCTGCCGCTTTCCCCGACCAGGGCCAGGGTCTCGCCGGGATTCAGCGCGAAGGAGACGCCCCGGACCACCTCCTGCCCCCGGAAGGCGACGGAAAGATCCTGCACATCGAGCAGTGGCGCGCTCATCTTCCGCCCCCCGGTTGCTTGCGGGGATCGAAGGCGTCGCGCACCGCCTCGCCGATGAAGGCCAGCAGGGTCAGCATCCCGCCCAGCACGACGAAGGCGGTGATCCCGAGCCAGGGCGCCTGGAGGTTGTTCTTGGCCTGGGAAACAAGCTCGCCGAGCGAGGGCGAGCCGGGCGGCAGGCCGAAGCCGAGGAAGTCCAGGCTGGCCAGCACCGTCACGGAGCCGGCCAGAACGAAAGGCAGCATGGTCAGGGTTGCCACCATGGCGTTGGGCAGGATGTGGCGGGCCATCAGCCGCGTGTCGGAAACACCCAGCGCCCGCGCGGCGCGCACGTAATCGAGGTTCCGGCCACGGAGGAACTCGGCCCGCACCACGCCGGTGAGTGCCATCCAGGAGAAGAGCAGCAGGAAGCCGAGGAGGGAGAGGAAGCTCGGTTCGATGACGCTGGCCAGGATGATGAGCAGCAGAAGTTGCGGCATGCCGGACCAGATCTCGATCACGCGCTGGAAGATCAGGTCCACCCAGCCACCGTAGTAGCCCTGCACGGCCCCCGCCGCGACGCCGATCACTGAGGAGAGGATGGTCAGGGTGAAGCCGAACAGGACGGAAATGCGGAAACCATGAATAACCCGCGCCAGCACGTCCCGCGCCTGGTCATCCGTGCCCAGCGGGTTGCGGGCGGAGGGCGGCGAGGGCGCGGGGCGACCCAGATCGCGCACCACGGTGCGATGGCTGAAAGGCACTGGCGGCCAGATGGCCCAGCCGCGCTTTTCCACCTCCTCAGCCAGGACGGGATCGTGCCAGTCGGCCGTGGTGGGAAAGCCGTCGCTCAGGATGTCGCTCTCGGCGTACTCGACCACCACGGGAAAGAACCAGCGACCCTCCACATTCGCCACGATGGGGCGGTCATTGGCGACCACCTCGGCAAAGAGCGTGACAAGGAACAGGATCGCGAAGATCCACAAGGACCACCACCCCCGCCGGTTGGCGCGGAAATTGGCGAAGCGGCGGCGGGTCAGGGGCGAGAGGGTCACCGGCGGGCGCTGAAATCGATCCGGGGGTCCACCAGCGTGTAGCTGATATCGCCCACGATCTGCATGACGAGGCCGAGCAGGGTGAAGATATAAAGGGTGGCGAACATCACGGGGTAATCACGCCGGATCGCAGATTCGAAGCCGAGCAGCCCGAGCCCGTCGAGACTGAACACGATCTCCACCAGCAGGGCTCCGGTGAAAAGGATACCAATAAAGGCAGCCGGGAAGCCCGCGATGATCAGCAGCATCGCGTTGCGGAAGATATGTCCGTAGAGCACGCGTCCCTCACCGGCTCCCTTGGCGCGGGCGGTCAGGACGTATTGCTTGTTGATCTCGTCCAGGAAGGCGTTCTTCGTCAGCATGGTCAGGCCGGCGAAGCCGCCCACCACCACGGCGATAGTGGGCAGCACCATATGCCAGGCGTAATCCGCCGCGCGCTGCCAGAAGGGCCAGGTCTCGCTGCCGCTGGTGGTCAGGCCACGCAGCGGGAACCACTGCACGAAGGATCCGCCCGCGAAGAGAACCACCAGCAGGATGGCGAAAAGAAATCCTGGAATGGCATAGCCCAGAAGCACGACGCCCGAAGTCCAGGCATCGAAGCGCGTGCCGTCCCGAACGGCCTTGCGGATGCCGAGGGGGATCGAGATGAGATAGATGATCAGCGTGGACCAGAGGCCGAGCGAGATGGAGACCGGCATCTTCTCCAGGATCAGGTCCACCACGGGGCGGTCGCGGAACAGGGACCGGCCGAAGTCGAAGCGCAGGTAGTTGCCGATCATCTCCATGAAGCGCTCGGTGGCGGGCTTGTCGAAGCCGAAGCTGCGCTCGATCTCGGCTACCACGGCCGGGTCCAGCCCGCGCGCACCGCGATAGGTGGAGCGCGGCCCCTCCCCGCTCGTCTGATCCTGCGGGCGAGGTGCGCGGGTCTCGCCGCCGCCCTCCCCGGTCAGCCGGCCAAGGGTCGTGTCGCCCTGGCCGCGCAGCTCCGCCAGCATCTGCTCCACGGGTCCACCCGGTGCGAATTGCGTGACGGCGAAGTTGATGAGGATGATGCCGAACAGCGTCGGCACCAGCAGCAACACGCGGCGGAGGATGTAGGCGCCCAAGGCCTAGCCCGCGCTCCGGGCCGCGGCGAGCGCGCGTTCCTTCTCGGCGTCCACCCACCAGCTATCCAGCCCCAGGGCACGCTTCGGGTTGCGCTCTGGCCGGCCGAACTTGTCCCACCACGCCAGGCGGAAAGTGCGGCTGTGCCATTGCGGGATGCTGTGGAACCCCCAGAGCAGCACGCGGTCGAGCGCCCGGCAGCTTGCGGTCAGCTCCTCGATGGATTGCGCGCTGACGATCATTTCCACGATCTCGTCCACCACCGGATCCTTGATGCCGATGGTGTTGCGACTGCCATTCTCGTCCGCCTTGGCGCTGGTCCAGTAATCGCGCTGCTCATTGCCGGGGGAGGAGGACTGGCCGAAGACCTCCACCGTCATGTCGTAGTCGAAGGCATCCATCCGCACTTGGTACTGGGGCGGGTCTACGGTGCGGACACGCGCCTCGATGCCCAGGCGCTGCAGGGATTGGATGTAGGGCAGGGCCACGCGCTCGAAGGTCGGGCCGTTCAGCAGGATCTCGAATTCGAAGCGCTGGCCCTGGGCATTGGTCAGGCGGCGGTCGCGCACGGTCCAGCCAGCCTCGCGCAGCAATTCTAGCGCGCGGCGGGCAGCGTCACGGTTGTTGCCGCTGCCATCCGTCACGGGAAGCTTGAACTCGCGGGTCAGCACCTCGGGCGGCAGGCGATCCTTGAAGCGCTCCAGGATCTCCTTCTCACGCCCCTCCGGCAGGCCGCGCGAGGCGAAATCGGAGTTCGAGAAGTAGGAGCTCGTGCGCGTGTAGGAATTGTAGAAGAGGTTGGCGTTCATCCACTCGAAGTCGAAAACCAGGCCCAGTGCTTCCCGCACGCGC
>DATCMG010000053.1:0-3103 GCA_036563555.1 Roseomonas sp.
GGGTGGCATCCTGGAAGGCGCGGGACAGGCTGGCGAGGGTGCGGCAGGCGGCGCGCGCGGCGGGCGGGCCGAAGCGGGTGCGGCCGAAGCGGAAGGCGCCCTCACCCAGGCGGCGGCGGCGCAGCGGGTCGCGGATCAAGCCGCGCAGATGGGCCACGTATTCGGCGCGGGAGCGGGCGACGAGATAGGCCCAGCCCTCGCCGCCATGGAGGCCGAAGGCGCCCTCCTCGGTCAGCACGGAGGGCAGGCCGCGGCAGAGATACTCGACCGTCTTAATCTTCAGCCCGCCGCCATAGAACACCGGGTTGATGCCGATATCCGCCGCCTCAAGGAAATCGGCGGGGTTCTCGACCTCGCCGTGCAGCACGAGGCCGGGGGCAGCATGCTGCATCAGGGCATCGCAGACGCGGCCGGCGACATGCAGCTCAGCCCCGAGATCGGCCACCGCGGGCCAGGCCTGCTCGATGAACCAGCGGATTCCGTCGCGGTTCATCGGGCTGTCGCCGCCGAGGAAGGCGATGCGGCGGACATGGCCCGTGGCGTCAGGGCAGGGCAGGTCCGGGATGGTGTGGGGCAACAGGAGGGATCGCCCCGGCATGGCCCCGCGCAGCAGGGCATGCTCCGCCTCCTGGATGGCCAGGACCTGCTCGAAGCCGTCCATGATCCCGAGTTCCTCCAGCATGCTGATGCGCAGGAAGTGCTCGCGGCCAAAATGCTCGAAGTTGCGGGTGCGCAGCGACATGATGTCATGCGTGTCCAGCACCCGGATAGGCGGGGCCGGGCTGGCGTGGCGCAGGTAGGAGAGGCGGATGTACTCCACCAGCAGGATGGCGTGGCGCCCCTCCTGCAGCACGGTTTCCAGCGCCTCGAAATGGGCGGCGTCGAAATGCTGCCGCTCGAAGGGCGTCAGCCTGGCCCGGGAGGGCACGGGCTCCGCCAGGCGCCCCGCCGGATCCCCGGGGGAGGCAAGAAGGCGGCCGCGGCGGCCAAGGACGCGGGATGCCGCCTCCACGTCCTCATCCCGCAACGGCCCGAGGAAGAGCGTGTCCACATCCATCTCGCCGCGCGCGACGCGCAGCATGGCGGCGATGCGGGCCTGGTTGCCCAGGCTCTCGCGCCAGAAGGGGATGTCGGTCACCAACAGGGCGCGGGGTCGGTCGATGAGCGCCTGGAGCGCCGAGCGGGAGCGGAAGGGGGCGAGCTGGCGCCGGACCTCGCGGGCGTAGCGGACGGCCAGCGCGGCGCTCTCGCGCGCGACATCCCGCCGGAAGCGCGGCTCCCGCGCCCAGCGGCGGGCGAGGGCGGCGGTGGCGGCGGCGTCGGGCGCGGCATGGAAGCCCGCCCGGGCGCCGAGGCCGCGGAAGGCCTCGGCCGTGCCGATCACCGGCAGGCCATGGGCGAGGGCTTCCACCGTCTTGATCTTCAGCCCCGTGCCGCCCTCATGCGGATTCACCACGAGGTCGAGGCCGGCATAGAACTCCTCCGGCCGCCCGACGCCGCCGACCGGGACGAGGCCGGGCCGGGCCGGGCCGGCGAAGCGGGAGGCGCCGCCGGCGACATGCATCCCCGTGCCGGAGGCATCCAGGGCGGCCGGGTCCAGCGCTTCCAGGAAGTGGATCAGCGCATGGCCGTTCAGCGGATTGCCGCTGCCGAGATAGCCGATGCGCATGCCCTGATGCGGGACCGGCGGGATGGCCTCCACCTCCGGCATGAAGCCGAGGGTGACCACCGGGGTCTCGGTCATTTCCTCGAAGACCTGCCGCTCGTCATCCTGGATGGCGAGGACGAGGTCGGCGCGGTCCAGGCCGCGCGCCTCCTCCTCCCGCGTGGTGTGGAAGAAGCCGATGGGCAGGCCCAGCGCCTCAAGCCGGTAATGACGGTCGGCGAAGACGTCATGGGTGTCCAGCACCTTCAGCGTGCCGGGCGGAAAGAGCTCCAGGGCACGGCTGAGGAAGACATATTCGACCAGGACGAGGTCGTATTCCGCCTCCGCGGCGATCCCGGCAATGGCGGTCTCGACGTCGGGGGGGAACCAATCATCCAGGGCGAAGGTCTCGCCCAGGCTCGGGCTCTCGGCCGTCCGGTCATAGGGAATCAGATAGAGGCGGTCCCAGGCGGTCCGCATCGCCTCCAGCGCCTCCGGGGCGACGGCCTCGCGCTGCACGAAGGCGAATTCCACCCCATGGCCGAAGCCGCGCAGGGCGGCCAGCAGGGCGTGGATGCGCTGGCGGTTGCCGGCATCCCAGGGATGCGTGGGCGTCGGCGAGATGACGAGGCAGCGCATCGGGTCTGGCGTTCTGGTCCGGGAAATTCTATTCGGGAGTTCTGGTCGGGGCAATCCAGCGGGATGCCTCGGGGCGGGGCAAGATAGGGCGCGCGGGGGCTGTGCGGTCAAGGCGGCCTGCTCGCCCGATGGTTGCGTCCGTGCTTGCCTCCGGGCAGCCACGCCAGTCTAATTAGACCTCCACGGATCTGAGCAGCGAATGTATTTCGAGTTCGGGCAGGCCCTTCAGGCCGGGCTGGATTGTGCCGGCGATATCAGCCCCGACCAGGGCGCGGTATTCGGCTGGGTGCGGCACCGCGCCGGGGAGGCGCTGGAGCTGCGCGTCGAGGGCAGCCCGGGCGATCCCGTGGAGACGCTGCTCCTCGACTTCCACCCCCGCCGCGACGTGGAGGTCGAGGACGGCATGGCGGTCTCGGGCTTCAGCCTTGTGCATGATATCCCGCGCCACGCGGCGGGGCGCCTGCTGATCGTCAGCGTCGGCGGGGCCCTGGGCGGCCAGGAGGTGGCGATCGACCTCCTTGCCTATGAGCTGCCCGTGGATGTGCAGGCGGTGACCCTCAACCGGGAATGGGGGGCGACCTACCAGTTGCTGCATTCCTCCGCGGGCAATCCGGAGCGGATCAAAACCCTCTCGGCCGAGGGCGGACCGCCCGGCATCTTCCGCGATTGGCTGGACCGGCTGCCGCGCTTCATCGGTGCCGCGGACTGGTTCATGGATTTCCGCCAGGTCTCGGCCGCGCTGCTGCCGGATGGCGAGCTGGCCGTCTCGGGCGGTTTTACCCTGCCCGGCGGTGCGGGGGAGAAGGTGGAGGCCATGGC
>DATCMG010000055.1:0-4657 GCA_036563555.1 Roseomonas sp.
CGCTGCCAGCGGTGCTGAACGCCCTCGGCTTCCGCCTGGTGAGCCCCGAGCCCCTGGCCGAGGGCGCCTTCGGCCCACCCGCGCCGCAGCTCGTCGCCGCACGACGCGAGGAGGCCCACCGCCCGCGTGGCGGTCAGGAGCGCCGCGACCGCAACCGTCCGCGCCGCGACGGCGCCCCGGCCCAGAAGGCGGCCAGCGACGCCACCCCCGCGACCGAGGGCGCCGAAGTCACGCCCGCCGAGGGTGCCGCCCCGGCCGAGGCCGCGCCGGACGCCGCCCGCGAGCCCCGCCCGGCGCGCGGCCCGCGCCGCGACGACCGGCAGGGCAACCGCCAGGGTGGTGGCCAGGATCGCGGCCCGAACCGGAACCCGGATCGCGGCAACCGCTCCGGAGGCGAGGATCGCGGCCCGAATCGCAACGCGCAGCGCGCCGATGGCCAGCGCGGTGGCCCCGGGGGCGGCTATGGCAACGGCCCCCGCCGTGACCGCCGGGAGGAAGGCCCCGCCACCCCGCGCCCGGTGTTCGAGCCGCGCCGCGACAAGGGCCCGGACCCCGACAGCCCCTTCGCCGTGCTCGCCCGGCTGAAGCTCGGAAAGACCTGACCGCCCCGGCATGGCGGAGGCCGAAGACAGGGACTGGCAGCGCCTGGACAAGTGGCTCTGGTGCGCGCGCCTGTCCAAGACGCGATCGGCCTGCGCCGCGCTGGTGGAGCGCGGCGCCGTCCGCCTGAACCGCCAACCCGTGGACAAGCCCCATGCCCGGCTGCGCCCGGGAGACGTGCTCACCCTTGCCCTTGGCGGGCCGGAGCGCGGGATGGTGAAGGTCTGGCGCGTCCTGGCCCTGGCCGAGCGGCGTGGCCCGCCGGCCGAGGCACGCACCCTGTATGAGGACATCACGGCCGGCTGACCGGCCGTGCCAGGATGGAGCCAACCGCGCTGCGAGGAAGCACGCCCGATGCCTGGCCCGTCCTTGCGCTCGTCTGGGCCTGCGGCTTCGTCCTCTTTGCGGCCTATGCCCTCTGGCTGGGCCAGGACGCGAACTGGGACCTGCAGAACTATCACGACTACGGCCCGCATGCCCTGCTGACGGGCCGCTACCGCCTGGATGTCGGCCCGGCGGGAATCCAGGGTTACTTCAACCCCCTGCCCTATGTGATCCCCTACCTCCTGCGCCATGCCCTGCCGCCGGTGCCAGCGGCGCTTGGCCTGGTCGCCATCCAGGCACTGACGGTGACCGCCGCCTGGATGCTCGCCGGCGCCCTTGCCCCGCCCGGCAGCCCGCGCCCGATCCTGCTGCGGAGCCTCGCCACGCTGACCGGCATCGCCAGCGCCATGGCCCTCTCCGAGATCGGAACGAGCTTCGCGGATCTCGCCCTGGCTGCGCCCGTTCTCTGGGGCCTGCTCGCCCTGCTCCGCGCCTGGGAGGGCGGCGACCGGCGCCTCTTCCTCCTGGCCGGGATGCTGGTCGGGGCGGCGGCGGGGCTGAAGCTCACCAACTTCATCTTCGCCGCGGGCCTGGCGGCAGCCACCATCCTGCCCTGGCGCGGGCTGGCGGCCAGCCTCGCGGCGGCGTGGCGCGTCGGGCTGGGCGGCATCGCCGGAATCCTCCTCACCGGCGGGGCCTGGGGGGCCTATCTGTGGATCACGCTGGGCAACCCGGTATTCCCGGCGATGAACCAGGTCTTTCAGTCACCCTCCGCCATCGCCCAATCTTTCGCGGATCCGCGCTTCCTGCCGGCGGGCCTCGCCGAGGCCCTGCGCTACCCGCTCGACATCGCCCGGGGCACGCATCCGACCGCTGAACTGCCCTTCAACGACCCGCGCCTCCTCTTCGCGCTGTCCCTCTCCGTGCTGCTGCTCGCCCTCCCCGTTCTGACCGGGCGGCTCGGGGCAGCACCGGCCCAGCCGGGCGCCGCGCGGGCGGGACAGCACCGGGTCATGGTCTTCCTCCTTGCCTCCTGCGTAGCCTGGCTCTCCACCTTCGGCATCCATCGCTATGCCCTCCTCCTGGACATCCTGGGCGGCATGCTGCTCGTGGTCGTGCCCGCCACGCTCCTGCCGGGGCGCCGGGGCCTGGGGATCGGCTTCGCGCTGGCCGCCATCACGCTCGCCGCCACCCGCCCCGCCGATTGGTTCCACCGGGCCTGGGGAGATGCCTACACCCCCGTCCCACCCCATGCCCTGGAAGGGGGGGCGACGTTCCTCGTCACCCACTCCCCCCTGGGCTACTGGGTTGCCGCCCTGCCCAAGGCCTCGCGCTTCTACACGGTGCTCGACAATGGGATCGCCGGGGCAGGCCCGCTGCAGGCCCGGATCGAGGCCGGGCTGCGGGCGCCCGTCGGCGGCCGGCTCTGGACCCTCGGCAAGGACGAGCCGATGCTGGAGAGCACGCGCAGCATCCTGGCGAGATACGGGGTCGTCCCCACCGGCCCCTGCCTGCGGGCACCGGCCTGGTGGGATGCGACGACCGTTTTCTGCGGCGCCAGCCGCAACGGCAGCCGCCCGCTGGCGGCGCCCACCCTCGCCCTGGGGGAATCCGCCGGGTTCACCAACTCGGGCAGCGGCTGGACCTATCTCGTCGCCCGCACCCCGCCCGACACCCCGGGATGGCGCCCGCCGACAGCCGAGGGAACAGCCAGCGAGAACGGCGCCCGCCTCGTCCTCCGGCCTGCTGCCACAGCGGTGCCCCGCCTGCTAGCCTTCGAATTGCGGCGCCCCGGCCCGGCCCACGACGACTCCCGAGTGAAGATCCTGGCAAACGGGCAGCCGGCGGCTGAATGGGCCATTCCCGCCGGCCCGGACTGGTCCATCCGCCTGCTCTGCCTGCCGCCGGACGACCCGGCCCTGGGCGGGGTCATGGATCTCTATTTCCTCGATCCTGAGTCACCCGGCCCCGGGCACGAGCCTGGCTTTCTCCTGCGCCGCATGACGCTACGGCCCGCGGCACCCGCGGAATGCCCACCCTGAGCCGAGCCCGCCGTTCCGCGCGATCCTGCCCGCCGAAAGCCTCGCTTGCATGCTGCACCGCGGCGGTCCATTTGCCGGGCTCGGGGGCCGCTCGCGCCCCACGGGCCGTAAAGGGGCGTAACCGTGACCTACGTCGTCACCGAGAACTGCATTCGCTGCAAATACATGGACTGCGTCGAGGTGTGTCCCGTGGACTGCTTCTATGTCGGCGCCAACATGTTGGTGATCCATCCGGATGAATGCATCGATTGCGGCGTCTGCGAGCCGGAATGCCCCGCCGAGGCCATCTTCCCCGATAGCGACGACCGCGCCACCGACTGGGCCGAGCTGAACCGCACCTATTCCGCCGAATGGCCGAACATCGCCCGCAAGGGCGAGCCACCGGCCGATGCGAAGGAATGGGACGGCAAGCCCGACAAGAAGGCGATGTTCGACCCCACCCCCGGCGAGGGCTGATCCTCGCCGGCGCGCGTCAACCGGAGCGCGCGCGCCGCGTTGCCCCGGGATGGACGCGTGCATGGGGGCGGCGTGACCGAATCGGCTTTTCGTGATAGGGCACCAATCCGGACGCAAGCAACCTTCCGCCCGGCCATGATGGCCTGGGGTGGAAACGGGGGCGCCGCGTGGCACGAACTTCCCCGCCGGGGCGGGGTTCGGCGCACAGCCCCCTTCCGGCCGGACCCGTTCCGGTCAGGACCGGCGGCGCCACAGGGATCGCGGAGAGCATGATGAAGCCACCCGCCGGGAGCAAGACCCCCAGCAAGAGCAGCGCGCCGAAGCCCGCTGCAAAGACGGCAATGGCCAAGCCCATGGCCACCGCCCGCAAGACCGAGGCCGCGAAGACGGCCGCCGGAGACGCGCAGGACCAGGCGCCCGTGAAGGAGGCCCCGAAGGCCGCCGCGCCGGCGCCGGCCAAGGCCGCGCCACCCAAGACCGCCGCCGCCCGCGCCAGTTCCCCCGCCAAGACAGAGGCACCGGCCAAGGCCGAAACCGCCCCGAAGGCGCCCGCCGAGCCGCCCCGCGCCACTGCGCGCCCGGGCATGGCCGAGGCCCAGGCGCCCGCCCCCAGCATGCCCGCACCAGCCGCACCCGAGCCCGTCATCCAGGCTCCCATCCGCCCCGCCCCGCCGCCCAAGCCCCTCGGCAATGCCGGGAAGGACTTCAAGGCGGGCGATTTCGTCGTTTACCCCACCCATGGCGTCGGCCAGGTGCAGGGGATCGAGGAGGTTCCCGTCGCCGGGGTAACCCTCAAGGTGATCGTCGTCACCTTTGAGGAGAACCGCATGACCCTGAAGGTTCCGATGGCCAAGGCGGCCTCCTCGGGCCTGCGCAAGCTTGCCTCCGACAAGGTGATGGGCGAGGCGATGGACACGCTGCGCGGCCGCGCCCGGATCAAGCGCACGATGTGGTCGCGCCGCGCCCAGGAGTACGAGCAGAAGATCAACTCGGGCGACCCGATTGCCATCGCCGAGGTGGTACGCGACCTGCACCGCAATGCCGGCCAGCCCGACCAGTCCTTCTCCGAACGCCAGATCTACGAGCTGGCGCTGGACCGCCTGGCCGCCGAGGTCGCGGCGCTGGACCGGACCGACAAGGGCGCGGCGACGCAGAAGCTGATGGACCACCTCAAGACGATCGAGAAGTGACGTAGGGGCTGCCTCCCCGCGTAGCCCGGCCCCGGACACGAGGCC
>DATCMG010000065.1:0-4726 GCA_036563555.1 Roseomonas sp.
GCGCGTGCCGCCGCTTTGCGCCATCCTGGGCGGCGCGGCCGCCGATCTGGCGGGGGTTCAACCGGCCGGGGCCGCGGCCTCGATGGCTGAGCGTGACTGCTCGGTGGCCTTGCTGCGGCCCGCTCGCTTCGCGGAGTTCCAGGACCTGCCGTGATGAATGGTTCCTGCCGGTGCTTGCCTCGCCAGTCCGGCGGGGGCGGTGCACGGCCTGTGCGAGATGTTCCGTGCGATTGGGCGCCCGGGAAGATTCGCCCCTGGGCGTATCAGCTATACGGGGCTGCACCGGCTTTACTCGGATCAGGCCATCGCCTGCGCCGCCGTGGCGCAGAAAAATTCAGGCTTGCCCGGATTGGTGCCTTGTCGGCGGACCTGGCTGCGCGAAGGTGGCCCATTGCTCTGCCCAGGCCTCGTCGAGGCCGAGCCTGCCCCAGCGAAGGCCGGCCACCACCCGGTCGGGCTGCGGGGCTTTCAGGAGCAGGTGCCCCGAGGGGGCTTGGCCCATGACGAGCCCGAGCACGAGGTCGCGCCCCGCCTTATCCGCCAGTGCGACGAGGCGACCGGGGGGTGGAAGCGCTTCGCCATCCCCGGATTCCAGATGGATCCGGTTTGTCAGCAGGGGCCAGCACGGGGCTTGCTCGAAATAGTTCCGGAAGGCGGCGCGCCGGAGGGTCCGTCGTTCACCCTCGCCCTTTCGCCGCGCGAGGGCGGAGCGGGGCAGGCGAAGGGCCGGTATGCCGGGGTGATCGGCCAGGATCGTTTCGGCATTCCGGTCCTCGCCGATCGTGACCAGGAGATCGGGCCGCATCGCCGAGATGATGGCCGCTTTCAGGCGTCGTCCGGGGCCGCGAAGCAGGCCGCAGGTGTTGATGACCACAAGATCGGCCCGCGCTTCCGCGGCCAGGGATGCCGCGCCGGCGAGCAGGCGTGGCCAGCACCGCAGGGGCTCGATCGTACCGAGGAAGACGAGTGCGGAGAGAACCGGCCTGCCCCCGGTGCCCAAATGCCCGAGGGTAACGCAGGCCGGGGGGCCGACCTGCTTCTGGCCGGGATCGGCATCCAGGAGCGCCGCCTTCCGGGAGGCTGCAACGGCATGGGCGAGCAGGATGCCGCAGAAGGTGCTTTTGCCTGCATCGGGGGCGCCGAGGACGAGGACATGACGGACATTCCGATCGAGGATGGATTGCAGCGCGGCCTGCCAGTCCGGTGGCGTCTCGATTGTCATGGGGCGCCTTGACCTCGCTTCTGCCCGGCATTGGCGACAACGCGGCCGGGCCGCATCGGTCGGATACAGGCTGAAGGTCCGGCCCGGGCCGGGTGTCGCCCAGCCCTTCTGTCTCCAGCCCCTCTGTCTAATGGGTTGACCCCCGGCGGGGAGCGGTGTGGATGCGGGGGATGGAACGCGCGACCCCCTCAGCCCCCAGGCCGCCTCGGCCGCCGGAGCCCGACCGTATTTGCGGGATGGCGGCGGTGTCCGCCGTGTTTGCCCGGCGGCCGCGGGACGTGCTGCGGTTGTTTCACCTGCCTTCCCGCCGGCGGGAGGCCAATCCGTTCTGCGCGGTGATGGCCGAGCAGCGGAAGCCCTATCGCGAGGTGGGGGAGGAGGAGTTGGCCCGGGTGGCCGGCACTGTCCATCACGGGGGGATCGTGGCGGTGGTGGCGCGGCGGCGGGTGCCGCAACTGGTCCTGCCGCTGGCGTCCGCGCTGCGGGCATCGCCGGTGCTGCCGGTGCTGGATGGGGTGTCCAATCCGCATAACCTGGGTGCCATCGCGCGGTCGGCGGCGTTTTTCGGCTGCATCGGGATGGTGGTGTCGGGCGATCCGCGCCAGGCCGGGCTGTCGGATGCGGCCTGGCGGACGAGCGAGGGCGGGCTGGAGGTGCTGAGCTTCTGGTCCGTGCCGGATGTGGCGGCGGCGCTGCCGCAATTCGGGGTGCTGACGGTCGCGGCGGTGGCCTCGGGCGGGGTGGCGCCGGAGGCGCTGCCGGCGGCGCCCTGCGTGGCGCTGGTGCTGGGGAATGAGGAGCGCGGGGTTTCCGAGCGGACGGCGGCGGCCTGCGATGCGCGGGTGACGCTGCCCGGATCGGGGCGGGTGGAGAGCCTCAACGTGTCGGTGGCGGCGGCGGTGCTGATCCACGCGCTTTCGACGCGGCGTTAGAGCGTGTTGCGCAGCTGCGCCTGACTGGCCGTTGTGATCGCTCCGGAGCAACCTCCGCCTTGGAAAGCTTACGCGCTCCAGCCCGCATCGCGAGTTCCCGGCCTACTATCCTGCGATGCGGACCAGCGGTTCAGATACTCGGTAGAAGAATCCTGAAGCGGGTGCCGGGACAGGTCTGCTCCACCTGAAGCTGCCCGTTGAGTGCACGGACGAGGCAGTGCACGAGCCTCATGCCAAGGCCGCTGCTTGCTGCGGGGTTGAAGAATCCCGGCAGCCCTTTCCCGGAGTCGGAAACCGATAGCTGCCAGGTTTCTTCCGAATGCCTTGCGAAAATGACCTCGACGTTTCCCGGCGGTCTGCCGACATAGGCGTGCTTCAAGGCATTGGTCACGAGCTCGTTTGCAATAAGTCCGAGACGGACGGCCGTGTCGCCGGGAAAGGAACCCTCCTCAATCCTCGCATCGATGCGCTGTCCTGGCGCCAGTACCGCGGAATCCTGCAGGTCAGCGCAGAGAGACCGGAGATAGGGACCGAATTCGACATGCGCCCCGGTTGCGGACCGATGCAGGCGGTCATGCACCAGCGCAACGGAGTTGATCCGCTGGCTTGCCCGCACGAGGTCCTCGTTTTCGCTTCGATCGGGAATAGCGCGCGCGGCCTGCATGCGCAGGGCGCTCGAGAGAAGGTGCAGACTGTTCTTCACGCGATGGCTGGCTTCGCGCATGAGCAGGTCCTGCTGTGCCAGTAACGCGTCCTTTTCCGCGAGCGCCCTTCGCAGATCCGCCTCGCTCATTGCCGAATAGGGCTTCAATTGCCCGGAGGAATCTGGGCGGGACGTCGTTGAGCCGTAAGTTCCGGCAGTCCGCAGGGACAGGGCGGCCAAGCCTGCCGGAAGATTACACGGTGGCTCAGGATTAATGAAACACGGCATGTTCCCCCCCGCCCTGCTCAGGCTCTCCGTACATCCCGGTTTCGGTGGATTGTGCTGCGCGGGCCTCGCAAAGCTCAGCCCGAGCCGCGAGGTAGTGAGCCACGAGGCTCCAGATTTGATCTGCGCCGGCAGTGCCTGACCCCGCCTTGCCGTCTGCAGCCTTGTTTCGCCGCTGCTCCGCCTTTGCCTGTTCGCGGCGATACCATCGAGCCTGGCCGTCGAAAGGCTTCCTGGCGAGATACTTCCTGGTCCTCATCGTGCCTTTCTCTGCTGCGTGTTGCTGCGGCCGGGCACAAGGGGCGGCGGCCGAAGACATAAGCTGGCAGGGGGCTGCGAACCCCAGCCGGAGCGTCGCCTGATGCGGTGTTCAGGCCCCCGTTTCGGAAGCCTGGCAGCTCATTCCTGCCGAGTGCCGCTCACTGCAGCTGGCTACCTTCCGCCTGACCTCGATAGCGAGTTGCACGCGGGAGCGCCCGAAAGCCGGGATCAGGCCCCGCACCCGTGCTGTGGTCACCGCCCCCTTGTCGATCAAGTCCGTGATCATCTGGGCGTCCTCGGATGGTAGCCATCCGAGCGGGCGCCCATCTGGCGCGCGGACCTCGACCCGGCTTCGGCCCTGCGCACGCAGGTCCAGGTGAGCCCCGACATGGATCGCGTCCAGGGACATTGGATCCCGGCCGGTGGACCCTGCGCCAAGCAGGAAGCTATCAATCATGGACCGGACGCTCCGTCGTTCCTGCCGGCCGCGGCTTTCCCCGGCGCATGGGGCAGTGCCTTGAATGCCGCGTCAGTCACCGCCTGCGTGACCTCCAGGCCTTCGTTACAGGCCTCGGCATAGCCCTTCATGATCCTCTTCCATGAGGCATGGAGTTCCTGGGTGCCGGCTCCAGCCATTCCCGCCGGGTAGGCGCCGAGGGCGGCTCGCGTGATGTCGAAGGTGATCGCTTGCTGGCGCAGGGCCGTGTCGAAGATGACCTCTGCTGCCGTCCGGTTCGCCATAAGAAAGGTGCGGTGGGCCTTGAGCGCGTGTTCCGCAAGGCGCGATGTCTCGGCGGTCCTGGGGAAGAGCCACGCCCGATCCGCCCAACGGTGATCCGCCCTGAATGAAAGGAGATCAGTCCAGCCTGCAGTCCTCGTCAGAGCGGTATTTGCCGGCGTCTCAATTTTTCTCCGCGCGGGACTGACCTTCATGAGCAAGTTCCCCCTCGTATCGCAAGCGGTGATGGTTTAGTAACTTTTTGATGAGACCGGGTCGCCTCACCCCGATGTGTAATTGGGTTTCTTCAAAATGAACAAGCAGATTCTTTCTCGCGGAACGCGAGTGAACAAACTGTAACGAAATCGGAAGGAGTGTCGCTGCCCGGCAAGTACCGGGGACCGCGACTTTCCTGAACAATCCCCAAACCCTATGTGCGGACGTAACATGAGCACATCCCTTCACTCACCCACTCCCGACGCAGCCGCCGTCCCAGGCATTCGCGCGTCCCGAGTTGTCGCAGCCCTGCATCTTGCGTCTCTCAGGCGGCAGTTCGTCGCTATCCGGGAGATCTTCGGCGACGACCCGCCACACCGGGCCCGTGAGGCTCTCTGGGTCGGGCTTGAGGTGCTCCAGGCTGAGTTGCGCGGGGAGCAGGTTGCATT
>DATCMG010000066.1:0-4024 GCA_036563555.1 Roseomonas sp.
GGCCGCAGCTTCCACGCTTGTCGTTCCTCGCACTTCGGCACCGACGCGTTCAAGGTTCGTGGCCGTCTCAGGGCGGCGGATCACCTCCATCACCGCCCCGTGCATGCGCGTGACGATCTGTTCGGGCGTCGCCGCTGGCACGAGGAGAGCAAGCCAGAGATCAACCACGAAGCCGTCCATCCCGGCCTCTTGCATCGTGGGCAGGTTCGGATAGGCCGCGCTGCGGCGCGCACCGGTGGTGGCGAGGGCGCGCAGCTTGCCATCTGCCACCAGACTGCGGGCACCAGCGATGCTGCTGAACGAGAACTGAACCTGGCCGGTCATCATGTCAGCATAGCCGGCTGTGATACCGCGATAGGGCACATGCGTTGCGTCGCAGCCGGTCCGCATTGTGAACATCGCGCCCGCGAGGTGGGGCGTGGTGCCGACGCCGGCCGAGGCATAGCTGTACTTACCTTTGTTCGCCTTCGCGATGGCAATGAACTCACCGACGTCGCGCACCGGCAGCTCGCGCGGCACAACAAGGACGAGCGATGAGCTCGTCAGGACCGAAACAGGGCGGAAATCGCGAAAGACATCGTAAGGTACGCGCGCCTGGAGCGAAGGATTAATGACGAGTGCCGGATCCATGAAGAGCTGGGTGTAGCCGTCAGCTGCCGACTTCGCGACGAACTCCGCACCGACCACCCCGCCTGCGCCCGCGCGATTTTCCGCCACGACGGACTGGCGTAGCGACTCGCTTAACCCCTGAGCGAAAATGCGCCCCACATAATCCACCACACCGCCCGGTGCATATGGCAGGACGAGCCGGATCGGGCGGTCAGGGAAGTCCTGCGCCCACGCATCACGGCTCGCGGCCGCCGCCAGAATGGCGCTCGCGAGTAAAGCCCGTTTGTTCAAGGTCAGCATCGGAAAGCCATCCGCCTCCAGGTGTTACTGACCGTGCCACTGCGTTACCGTCTTTACAGTGGCTCTTCCGGCCATCCGCCTCGGATCCCGTTCCGGGAACGGCCCGTGTGCCGCACAGGATCGGACCACCATGGCAGACTTAATGTCAAGACATTAGGACTCGCACACAGGGCTTAGACCTTGGCCAGATCGGTTACGGATTGCGGGAACAGCTCGTCCAAAGTCAGACGACGTGCGGTCAGCCCCTGCTCCGCGGCGTAATTCGTCATCCGTTCCAGCACATGCGCGTTGGCCTGTAGGCCATAGGGCCAGAAGTCGTGGCCCATCAGCGCGCGGGTGCGCTCCAACTCGTCAACTGCCCATGGCAGGGTTGTGTAAAGATGACCGATTTTGGCGTTATCTATGAGGCAGAGGCGCTTCGCGTCCTCAAAGGCCAGTTGCACATTTACCGGCAGCCAAGGAAAACGCTCCACCAGCGAGCGCCGGATGCCGACGAGATGCATGATTGGAAAGATGCGGGTTTCGCGGAAATAGGCTTCCTCCGCCACACGATAATCGGGAAAGAGGCGCGCGACTTCGGGCACGCGGCCGAAGCAGGAGGGCGCACGGGCCGAGAGTAGCGCGTCGATGGCGCCCGATGCGAGCTGGGCGGAGAGCGTTTCGCCCTCCGGGATCGGGCATAACTCCACATCCGAGGGGAGATTAAGCGACACGACATTGGCACGCCCCGCTTCCTCCAGCCCACCGTTGCGCCAGCGCATCTCGGCGGAGCGGATGCCATACTGGTCGGCCAGGATGCCGCGCATCCAGAGGGCGACGGTCATCTGGTATTCCGGCACGCCGACGATCTTGCCGCGCAGATCCTCCGGCCGCGTAATGCCGCGATCCGTGCGGATATAGATTGAGGAGTGGCGGAAGAGGCGCGAGGGGAAGACAGGAATGCCGATATAAGGGCAGCACCCCTCGGCAAGCTGGACCATGTAGCTCGACATCGATAGCTCAGTGACGTCGAACTCCTGATGCCGGAAGTTCCGGTGGAACGCTTCCTCGGGCGACATGGCGACGGGATAGATTTCGGCGCCCGCGATTGTGACGCGGCCATCAAACAGGGCGCGCGTTCGGTCATAGGCGACGCAGGAAAGGCTGAGTGTGACCTTGCTCATGCGGAAGGACTTCCCAGGCGTGCCATAACCCAGTGCGCGACGGCAAGCAGGTGGCGATCCGCGTGGCGCGGCGCGACAAGCTGGATACCGACCGGCAGGTCCTGCGGGCCGCGATGGGTGGGGAGGCCGATGGCCGGCCCGTGCAGCAGTGTCCAGAGGCCCTGGAAGCGGGAATCGCCGGTGGAACCGAGCCCCTCGGGCGCCTCGCCGGACGCGCCAAGGACAAGAAGGGCATCGCAGCCTGCCATGGCCTCGGGGAAGCAGGAGCGGGCGGATTCCGCGGCGTCTAACGCCGCGACGTATGCGGCGCGGGATATCGCACGGCCGGTCTCCACGGTTCGGGCGAGGCGCGCGCTCAGGCTTTTGCGGTGATGCGCCCATTCATGGGAGAGGCTGCGGCCGATCTCATGGTCGTTGATCGTGACACGCGCCTCGGTCAGAGCGGCAAGGCTGGGCGGCAGGGTGATCTCGCGCAGCACGGCGCCAGCGGCCTCCAGGCGGCACGCGGCGCCCTCCACGGCCTCACGCGCGGAAGGCTCGGCCAAGTCCCAGAGATGGGTGCGGCAGAGGCCGATGCGGGGGGCGGCCGGGAGATCCGGCAGGAGTTCCGGCGGGTCACCGGACAGCACCGCGAAGAACAGCGCGGCGTCCTCCACAGTCCGGGTCATCAGGCCGATCGTGTCGAGGCTGTCCGCCATCAGCTTCATCCCGGCGCGTGGGATGGCGCCGTAGCTGGGCTTGAAGCCGACCACGCCGCAAAAGGAGGCGGGGCGCAGCACGGAGCCGCCGGTCTGGGTGCCGATGGCCAGCGGCACCATGCCCGCCGCCACCGCGGCTGCAGAGCCGGAGGATGAGCCGCCGGGCGTATGGCCGGAGTTGTGAGGATTAGTGGTAGGGCCGGGCGTGACATAGGCAAGTTCAGCAGTAACCGTCTTGCCCAGCATCAAGCCGCCCGCTCCTCGGGCCAGGGCGACGGAGGCGGCGTCGGCGCGAGGCTGATGGCCCTTCCAGATGGGGGATCCCATCGCGGTCGGCAGGTCAGCCGTGTCGATCACGTCCTTCACGGCGAACGGGATGCCATTGAGAGGGCCGCGCGACGGAGCAGCATCCAGGGCGCGGGCGGCGCGCAGGGCAGCCGCGGCATCCAGCGCGGCGAAGGCCTGCACCACCGGCTCGCGCTCGGCAATGCGGTCGAGACAGGCGCGGGCGTAGGCCTCGCAGGTGAGACTGCCCGCTGCAATGCGGCGCGCGGCCTCGCTTGCCGTCGGGATGATCGGGCCTTGGATCACACTGCACTCTGGGCAAGTTGGGGGTCTATGAGTGCCAGCAGGTCCACGGGCGAGAGTGGCACCTGGGTGATGCGAACGCCAAAGGGCGAGAGCGCGTCCTCGATGGCGGAGGCGATGGCGGCGGGGATAGGAATCACGCCTGCCTCGCCCACGCCCTTGATGCCCAATGGGTTCAACGGCGTCGGACTGTGCATGTGCAGAATGCGCACCGGCGGCATCTCGGTGGCCGTCACCAGCAGGTAGTCGGCCAGCGTGGTGGAGGTGGGCTGCGCCTGGTCGTCGTAGCGCATGTGTTCGAACAGTGCGTTGCCGATACCATGGGTGATGCCGCCCATGAGCTGCCCGTCCACGATGCGTGGATGCAGGGTGTTGCCGCAATCATGCGAGAAGGTGAGGTTCAGGACGGTGGCGGCCCCTGTCTCGGCGTCCACCTCCACTTCGGCCACGGCGGTGCCGTTCGCATAGGCCATGGCATCGATTACCACCTCCTCGCTCGCCATCAGGCCCGGGCCGCGGCCACCGGGGATGGCGAAGCCGGGCTGGCCGGCCGCCGCGCGGGCAATGGCGGCGAGCTTCACCTGCATCTCGGGCACCCCCATCACACGAACGGCGTCGCCCTCGATCTCCAGGTCACTCTCCGCGGCCTCCAGCATCGTGGCAGCG
>DATCMG010000067.1:0-2233 GCA_036563555.1 Roseomonas sp.
TTCTGGCACTTTCTTGACGCGGCGACTCGGCCATGGGCATGTTGCCCCGGGGGCTCGGCCCGTTGCGACGCGGGAGCGCGGCGCCGCGGCCGGCGATGAGTCGGGAGATGTGGCGCGCGTGGGAACGGGGCTGGACCTGCCGCTGGACAGCGTGCTGCGTGGTGATTGCATCGAGAGCCTGAAGCGCCTGCCGCCGGCCTCGGTGCACGCGATCTTCGCGGACCCGCCTTACAACCTGCAGCTCAAGACCGAGCTTCGGCGCCCGGATGACAGCCTTGTCGATGGCGTGGACGATGCCTGGGACCGCTTCGACGACCTCGCCACCTATGACCGCTTCACCCGCGAATGGCTGACCGAATGCCGCCGCGTGCTTCGGCGGGACGGCACGATCTGGGTCATGGGTTCCTATCACAACGTCTTCCGCCTTGGCGTCGCGCTGCAAGATCTCGGTTTCTGGATCCTGAACGACGTGGTGTGGCGGAAATCCAACCCCATGCCGAATTTCCGTGGCCGCCGCTTCACCAACGCGCATGAGACGCTGATCTGGGCCGCGCGCGGCGAGGAAAGCCGCTACCGCTTCAACTACGCCGCCATGAAGGCGATGAACGACGACAAGCAGATGCGGAGCGACTGGCTCATCCCGCTCTGCACCGGGAATGAGCGGCTGCGCGGCGAGGATGGCAACAAGCTGCATCCGACGCAGAAGCCGGAAGCCCTGCTGCATCGCGTGATCCTCTCCTGCACCGCGCCCGGCGAGGTGATCCTGGACCCGTTCCTCGGCACGGGAACCACCGCCGCCGTCGCGAAGCGCCTGGGCCGCCGCTACATCGGGCTGGAGCGCGATCCGGGTTACGCGGACGCCGCGGAGGCTCGGCTGGCCACGATCGAGCCGCTGTCCGAGAGCATTGCGCTGGCCCTGCCGGCGAAGCGCGAGCAACCGCGCATCCCCTTCGGCGCGCTGGTGGAGCGCGGCCTCGTGCCGCCCGGCACGAAGCTATGGGACCGGCATCGCCGCTGGCAGGCCGAGGTCGGCGTGGACGCGACACTGCGCTGCGGCCGCGTGGCGGGCAGCATTCACCAAGTGGGCGCGGCGGTGCAGGAAGCGCCTTCCTGCAATGGCTGGACCTTCTGGCATATCGAGCGCCGCGACGGGACGCTGCGGGTAATCGACGAATTGCGCCAGGAGCTGGCACCGGGGTCCTGAGCCCCAACCCGGCCCGGATTGGCCCCGGGGCGCCGCGGCGTCTAGGCTGCGCGCACTTCACCGATCAACGGGCCTCCTCGATGCGTCTGCTCTCCGCTGCGATTACCCTCCTGCTCCTGGCGGGATGCGCGGGCACTGGCATGAAGGGCGAGAAGGCCTCCGCCAGCCTCCAGCAGACCGCCCTGCAGGAGATTGAGGCCCTGCCGGTAGAACTCGGCCCACTCCGGCGCACCGGCGCACCGCTGAATTTCGAGGCGCAGTCGGGCGGTGCCGGCCTGGGCGCCAGCGCCCGCTACGCCCCGTCGAACGGCGAGCGGATCGCGGTAACCGTCTACATCTATGACCGCGGCCAGCGACGCGCGCCGGATGGCGCGGAGAGTCCCGAGGCCGTCGAGGAGCTCCGCAAGGCCGCGGCGGAGCTGAACCTCGCGGCGCGCGTCGGCACCTATCGCTCGGTGAAGTTCAACACCGGCAGCACCATGGGTCGGAGCGGAGGCAGTCCGGCGGAGATCCGTTGCGCCAATTTCAACCTCGTTCAACGCGACGGCGCGCCCACCGGTGACAGCATCTGCCTGACCGTCCAACAGGGCCGCTTCGTGAAGGTGCGGCTGACGATCTGGAACCCGCCCGAACCCATCCTCGCCGGCACGATGGCCGCCGCCATCCTCCAGAGCATCCGCGGAATCCGCGCGGGAGGCGGCGAGCCCGGCCCCGGCCTTCGCACCTAGTCTGGCCCCGGCCACTTCCGGCGCAGTACCGCCAGCACCGCATCCCGCGCTGGGTTCTCGAGTTCGGTCCAGGCCAGCAGCAGGTCTGCCGTCAGCGGCGGTATGCCGCGCGGCGGGTGCAGGGCCACATCCATGGGCCGCAGCCGCTCCGCCGCCCGGGGCACCAGAGCGAAGCCAATTCCGGCACCGGTCAAGGCGAGGATGGAATGGGTCCGGCTGACATGCTGCACCCGCCCCGGCGTCACTCCGGCCAGGCGCAGCACGGACAGCATGAGGTCGTGCAGGTATTGCCCCTCCACCG
>DATCMG010000071.1:0-2266 GCA_036563555.1 Roseomonas sp.
CCACCCGCGAAGCCGAGCCGCGTCAGGCCGCGCGCGGCATCATGGTCCAGCACGGTGCAGGCGAGCACGGCGCCGGCGTCGCGCCGCGTGGCGAGCAGGGGCAGGTCGGTGCGGGCGGAAAGGGCCTCCACCGTGTCCGAGGCCAGCACGCGGCCGGCTTCCATCAGCACGAGGTGGTCGGCCAGCCGGTCCACCTCGTCCAGCGCATGGGTGACGTAGAGGATGGGCGTGCGGAAGCGGTCGCGCACGCGGGTGAGAAAGGGCAGGACCTCCGCGCGGCGGGGCGCGTCGAGCGATGCGAGCGGCTCGTCCATCAGCAGGAGGCGCGGGCGGGAGAGCAAGGCGCGGCCGAGGGCGACGCGCTGGCGCTCGCCGCCCGAGAGCGCGGCCGGGCGGCGAGGGAGGAGATGGGCGATGCCGAGAAGGGTGACGACCTCCTCGAACTCCGGTCCCTCCGCATCGCGCCGCGCGCGGCGCATCCCGTAGCGAAGATTCGTCTCCACCGAGAGATGCGGGAAGAGGCGCGAATCCTGGAAGACGACGCCGCAGCGGCGCTTCTCCGGCGGGACCATGACTCCCGCGGCGGTGTCGAGCAGAACGGTGCCGTCGAGCGCGACGCGCCCCGCATCCGGGCGCAACAGCCCCGCCACGGCCGACAGAAGGGTGGACTTGCCGCAGCCCGAGGGACCGAAGACCGCCGTGACGCCGGGCGTGGGCGTCGTGAAGCCCGCATCCAGTGCGAAACCCGCCATGCCGGGGAAGCGATGGCGCAGCGCGAGCTCCAGCATCAGCGCGCCGGTCGGCCCAGCAGCAGGGCGAGACGCTTTCCCGCCAGATCGGCCAGCAGCAGCCCGGCGACGGCGAGGGTGAAGGAGATGGCGGCTAGCTTCGCGGCCGTGGCCTCGCCGCCCGGCGTCTGCGTTGCGCTGTAGATCGCGAGAGGCAGGGTCTGCGTCTCGCCCGGAATGTTGGAGACGAAGGTGATGACCGCGCCGAACTCCCCGAGCCCCGCCGCGAAGGCGGTGATGGCCCCGGACAGGATGCCGGGCGCGATGAGGGGCAGGGTGATGGTGGCGAAGCGGTCCAGCCAGCCGGCGCCGAGGGTGCGGGCCGCCGCCTCCAGCCCGGGGTTCACGGCATCGAGGCTGAGCCGGACCGCGCGGACGATCAGCGGAAAGGACATCACCGCCGTGGCGAGGGAGGCGCCTTCCGTGGTGAAGACGAGGCGCAGGCCGAACCATTGGTCCAGCAGCGACCCCACTGGCCCGCGCACGCCGAAGGTGACGAGCAGCAGCCAGCCGACCACCACGGGCGGCATCACCAGGGGCAGATGCACCAGCGCGTCCAGCAGCGCCCGCCCGGGGAAGCGGCCGCGCGCGAGCAGCCAGGCAACGAGCACGGCGGGCGGAAGGCCGAAGGCAACGGAGCGCAGCGCGACCGACAGGCTGAGCCGGACCGCCCCCCATTCTTCCGGCGTCAGTACCATTCGCGGCTATTCGGCCTGCGGGGCGAAGCCGAAGTGGCGATAGGTCTCGGCGGCCTCTGGCCCTGTGGCGAAGGCAAGAAAGGCGCGCGCCTGGGGATTGCCCGCGGCGCGGCGGATGAGGGCAAAGGGATAGGTGACCGGCGGATGGCTCTCGGCCGGGAAGGTGGCGAGAACCTTCACTCCGCGCGAGGCGGCCGCGTCGGTGGCATAGACGATGCCGAGCGGCGCCTCGCCACGCTCGACCAGCAGCAAGGCGGAGCGAACATTGTCGGCGCGCGCAAGGCGGGGTGAGAGCACGTCCCACTGGCCCATCCAGCTTAGCGCCGCCTGGGCGTATTTCCCGGCCGGCACATGGGAGGGATCGCCCGTCGCAATACGGCCGCCTGGTCCGAGCAGGGCCGCGAGATCGGTGCCGCGTCCGATCGTGATGGCGGGCAGGGGCCGGTCGGCGGGCGCGATCAGCACCAGGGCATTGGCCAGCGGGCTGACGCGCGTTTCGTTCACGAGCAGATTTCGCTGCTGGACGTAATCCATCCAGGCCTCGTCCGCGGAGGCGAAGAGATCGGCGGGGGCGCCCTGTTCGATCTGCCGCGCAAGGGCCGAGGACGCGGCGAAGGAGAAGCGCGGAGCCGGGTTGCCCCGGGCGCGCCAGACCTCGCCGAGGGCGCGCATCGCATCGGTCAGGCTGGCTGCGGCGAAGACGGTGGGGCCGCCCTGCGCGCGTGCCGGCGCGGAGAGAGGGGGTGCGAAGAGGATGCCGGCCGCGAGGCTTCGCAGGAG
>DATCMG010000238.1:0-6311 GCA_036563555.1 Roseomonas sp.
CCACCTGCACGTCCGGCCCGGGGGCGGTGAGCCCGTGCCCGCCGACGTGGCTCCGGCCCTGGACAAGGCCGTACTCCACGGTCTCTCCGCCGTCCTCGGGGGCACGGTTGGCATGGTGGAGGGCCGCGCCTTGAGGCAATCCCTGGCGGAGGCGGACCCTCCCATCGCGGGCCTGTTCCCAGTCTTCAGCGAATGGGCCAGCACCACGCTGTCGGACGTTTCGGCGATTGGCAGTGTCGAACCGCTCTTCTGAAGCCCCGCGCGTCCTCGTCACGGTCGAGGGGTCCCGCCCCTCCGAGCCGGGGTGGGTTCTCCTCCCCTGGCGGGAGATGCGTTCCGTGGAGTCGCCGGCGGCCGACCAGGACGTACCGTTGCATGTAAGGGAGCGAGGGGCGGTCTCCTTGTTCATCCTGGTCAGGGGCGCAGGCTCTGCCTCGGTCACGCTCCTGGTGAACGGCGAGGGGTGGCCGAGCGTGGTCGCTCCCGGCAGCGGAGAGGCCGGGTTTCGGGTGCCCCTCACCCACGACTTCGAGCGCCACCTCGTGACGTGCACGGTGGGGGCGCGCTTCGCCCTCACCCTTTCCGCCGTCCGTGAGCGCCAGGTCGGGTTCAAGGGGAAGAACGGGCAGGAGTTCCTTCTCTCGAAGTGGACACCCACCCAGTTCCGACATGCGCTCGACGAGTGGCGCGGGTTCCAGCGGGCACGTCGTGGCGGCGAACCGACGAGGGCCGGAAGAGATGAGACGGGACGCGCGCTGGTCGCGCGCCAGGGACAGCGGGGCGATGGTGACGTCCGGCAGGCGCTTCACGAAGTGTGCTTGCGGCTCGCCTCACTGGTGCGCAGCCTGCGCAGGCAGGATCTGCTTCCCGAGTACGGCAGGCGGGACCAGCCCGAGCTTGACCTCCACTCCACCCTAGAAGGTCTCAAGGCCAATCCCAGGCTGCTCATGCGCTCGAACACAGGCCCCATCCGCGTTGGCGACGACCGCTTCACCACGCGAAGCCTTGTCTGGACGGAACGGGCCGGGGGCACCCTCGACCTTCAGGTTCCCATCCACCTTCTGCGCGTGACCGGCAGAGGCGCGACGCAGGCGGCAGCGACTGGCAGCGCGATGCTGCTTGCCGGCACAATAGCGCGCCTGGCAGAGCTTCAAGGGGTCGCGCCCCGACGCCGGGTCGGGCAGTCCGACGTCGATGCCTGGCGCATGGAGCCGCCCACATCAAAGCGATCCGCGCGCTTCCGAGACTTAGTTCAGCAAGCGCTCGCCCTGGCCACGTACAGAGCGAGGCGCGCCGAGGAGCAGCCGGGCCCTCTGGAGGGCCTCGACACCACCTTCACCGACTATCACCTTTTCCAGTGGTGGTGCGCCCGCGAACTATGTCGCGCCCTTGAAGCTGACCTTAAGACGCTTGTGCGGTCGGGCCACGCCTCAGGGCCGGGCGGCCTCAGGGTGTCGTGTCCGGACTGGGGCGGCGGAGCAGCCGTCCCCTGCGGGTGGCGGGACGCTTCTCCAATGCGGTCAGATTACCGCCCGGACTTCGTGGTCGAGCGCGAGGGGGCCGCCGTGGTCCTAGACGCGAAGTTCCGGATGGGGGCGACGCTGGACCAGGCCTGCAGCGCGGACAGCGTGAAAGAGGTCCAGTCCTACATGGAGGAATTCGGCCTGCCCGCCGCTGGCATTCTCGTGCCCTGCATCCCGGGCCGAGTGGCCCGGGGCGAGGCCGGACTGGGGCGTGAGGTCGTCGAAGGCTCGCTTGGAGCGCGTTCGAGGCGCATCGTGGTCGCCGAGTGCGCCCCAATGGATGGCGAGGACTGCCCAGCCAACCTGCGAGCGACCGTCGAGGCGTTGCTAGGCTTCGGCGCCGCCTTCTAGACGTCCTACTCTTTGCGCGTGCCGGGCTTGCGGAAATTCCGGAGGTTGCCGGGCCACGCTGCCCACGCTTTCGGCTCGTTACGCAAGGCAGCTTCCACTGCTTCAGCGGACGCAGGCTCAGCCCCGCGTTTGCTAAAGAACGCGCGAACCTCACGGGCATACTCGGCGCTCATGTCGGTACCCACCGCATGCCTTCCGATTTGAGTCGCCACGTCTAGCACTGTGCCGCTGCCTACAAAGGGGTCAAGTATTTTACCCCCTTTTGGTGAACCCGCTTCAATGCAGCGACGTACAAGCTCTGTTGGGAAAGGCGCATTATGGTCTATGCGCTTGGCGCGCTCGATCGGGATGTTCCAAACATCCTCCTCAGGCAAAGCAGTTCGGTTGAAAGAGTAAAAGCGACTGCGCGAGAACATAAAGACATGTTCATACTGCCTATGAGGTCGGTCTCGGGCGGTTGGCTCTGAAAATGCGTTGCAACGATTCCAGATAATATCAGACCTCAGCGTCCACCCGCACTGCTGCATGGCGAAAGCCAGCTTCCATGGAATGCCGATGAGCGATTTTTTGGGTATGTCCCAGCCAGACCGATCAACCGCGCGCATTTTCGTGCGCATGAATTGACGAGATGAGCAGCGTGGATCGGAACCGTGCGGCTGCCCGTTACCAGAATAGTAAGTGTCTCCGATGTTTACGAAAAACACACCCTCGGGATGCAAAACCCGCTTCACCTCGCCGAAGACAGCCACGAGCGCAGATATGTATTCCTCAACGGCATCCTCGTGTCCAATTTGTCCTTCGTATCCATAATCCCGAGCCCAAAAATAGGGCGGAGACGTTATAGCAACATTGAACATGTTGCCTGGCAGTTTGGAGAGACGCTCCTTGGCGTTGCCGTGCAGGTAGGCACCAACCACGCCGTTGCGCTTGAAATGGTAAGACAAGTCTATCTCTACGTGCTCACTCTGCGGGGATGACGCAACGGCCGCGTTTTCCAATTCGTTCACACGCAGATTGCAAGCGGGCGTCGTTTCAAAGAGATCGGTCATCTCGTTACGTCCCCCATCCTTGCATTATACAAACGAGATCGCCAAAGCCGGAGCGTCTGACCATAACGCTCAAATGAGTCTCGCCCGTTTGCCCAGCCCGGTGTTGTCTCTAACTCGTTCACGCGCCCGTCCTCGGCTTCCGCGACGCATCTAGGGGCCGCTGCGCCTTAAGCAGGTCCGGTTGGTGGGAAAATCCAACGCGGTTGAGGTAGTCCCGAATGAGCTTGGCGGTGAGAGGCGACTTCTTGTGGCCGGAGGCATCGCAGTACGCAGCCAGCCGCTCGGCCTCTTCGTCGGTGAGGATCACTTGGAACCGACGCATGCGGTCTGCTCTCCCGAACGGTCATCACCCGCTTCCTTACCGTGTCGCCCCGAATATGCAAGACGCAACACAAGTGCGTATTTATCAACATCCGAGCGTGCGGCAGCTTAAGCTCTTGAGCGTGCGCTGGACCTCCCAAACCGGATCAATGCTAGCGAGACGCGTTGGAAGTCGCATTGCTTCCGACTGGCGCCCCTGGAGGATAGCTTCCACAAGGTCCGGCGCCAGCAGCGTTAGCCGGAGAAGCGACCCGAGGTACCCTCGCTCGATTCGCTCCGCCTCTGCCATCTCGGTGATGGACGCGTACCGCCCTTCGTCGAGCATGCGCTGATACCGGAACGCTCGTGCCAGCGCCTTCACCAGCGCAGGATCGGCACAAGTGGAGATTGAGGCGGCCGATGCGGCTCCGTTCAGCCCCTCCGGCGTGACCACCGTCTTCCTACCCGGGCGACGCCGAATGCTGAGTGGCACTTGGATCGTGAGGGTTGAAGCATGAGTGGCGCTCATTCCGCCGCCTCCAGCACCTCGGCCCTGCTCGCACCCAGATCCCGGACGAGGCTTGCCAGCCCCTCGACCCGGAGCCGGATGTCAGCGCCTGTGCTGGACACCGTCACCCGCTCCACCAGCAGCCGCACAAGCCGCGTCTGCTCCGCCGGGAACAGCTTGTCCCAGAGCGGCTCCAGCTGGTGCAGAGCCTCGCGCGTCTCGGCTTCGGTCAGGTCAGGGTCCGTAGCTCGCGCCGCCGCCCAGGTGCCCACGATGATCTCTGGCTGACGCAGAAGGGCACGAACCTGCCCGACCACCGCCGCCTCGATCTCCGCGGCAGAGATGCGTCGTACCAGGTTGGGATCAACGCTCCCCGGCTGGTCCGTGCCCTTCAGCGCCGCCTGACTGACGTAGTACCGGTACAGCCTCCCCCGGCGCCGTGTGTGGGTCGGCGAGAGCGCCCGCCCGTCAGCCCCGAAAAGCAGCCCCTTCAGCAGCGCCGGCGTCTGGTTCCGGGTGGCGTTGCCGCGGGTGTGCGGGCTCTCCTTCAGCAGGGCGTGCACCCTGTCCCAGAGCGCCCGGTCGACGATGGCCTCGTGCTCGCCGGGATAGATTTGTCCCTTGTGCGCGGCCTCGCCGACATAGGTCCGGTTGTTCAGCAGCTTGTAGACGTCGCCCTTGTCCAGCAGCCGCCCCGACCGGCTGGTCAGGCCCTCTGCTTGGAGCTGACGGGCGGTCTCGGTCCCGGACTGGGTATCCAGAAAGGTGGTGAACACCCGCCGGACCGTTTCGGCCTCGTCCTCATTTACGAGGAGCTTACGATCCTGGACCTCGTAGCCGAGCGGCACATGCCCGCCCATCCACATACCGCGGGCCCGAGAAGCGGCGAACTTGTCCCGGATGCGCTCCCCGATCACCTCGCGCTCGAACTGCGCGAAGGAGAGCAGGATGTTGAGCGTCAGCCGGCCCATGCTGGTCGTGGTGTTGAAGGACTGGGTGATGCTGACGAAGGTCACCCCGTGTGCCTCGAAACTCTCCACCAGCTTGGAGAAGTCCATCAGCGAGCGGGAGAGGCGGTCGATCTTGTAGACCACCACCACGTCCACCCGGCCCTGCTCGATGTCGCGCAGAAGCCGCTGCAGGGCCGGTCGCTCCAGGGTGCCGCCCGAGAAGCCCCCGTCATCGTAGTGGTCCCGCACCAGGGTCCAGCCCTCCGCCCGCTGGGACAGGACGTAGGCCTCACAGGCGTCCCGCTGGGCATCGAGGGTGTTGAACTCGCGGTCGAGCCCCTCGTCCGTGCTCTTGCGCGTGTAGACGGCGCAGCGGAGCCGCCGGATGGGGGAGGGGGGCGGCACGACCTCTGCCGCCCTGCCCTGGCGCCGGCTCATGCTCCACCTCGCTGGCTCTTCAGCCCGAAGAAGGTCCAGCCGTTCCAGCGCGTGCCGGTGATGTGCCGCGCCACCGCCGAGAGGGAGCGATACGGCCTGCCCTCGAACTCAAAGCCGTCGGCCAGCACCGTGACCGCGTGTTCGACCCCCTGCCATTCCCGGATCAGGCGCGTGCCGGCGAGAGGACGGCTGTCGGCCCGGATTCGGCGTAGGACCACGTTGCCGCCATCCAGCTGCTCCCCGAGCGCCTCCAGCCGGGCCCGGGTCTCGGGACGCAGCCCGCCATAGGCCAGCTCCTGGATTCGGTAGGCCAGCCGGCTCTGGAGGTAGGCGCGGTTGAACGGGGGCGGCTCCTTGCCGAACAGCTCGCGCCATTGCTGCTTCAGCTGGGCCGTGGGGGCGGCCTGGAGGGCTGCCAGGCGGCCCAGGACGTCGGCGGGCGGGATGGCGGGGAAGGTGGCTGCAGGGCGTGCAGGGGGCAGAGGTTGGGCTGCCCGGCTCTGGCCGATGCCTCTCCCCCGCCATTCCGTTGATCGCTGCGTCATGCGTGTCTCCGAGTTTGGGGAGGGACACGACCGCTCTGTTCGGGCGGGAAGTGTAGCGAACTCTCTCTCCGAACCCGGGCCTGTTCGGGGTCACGGGCGAGATCCTCGGCACTGTGGGCACGAAGCCGCAGCAGGCCGGCGGCCAGGATGCTGCAGACCTCGCGCAGGTGCGGGGCGAGATGGAGATTTAGCTCACGGTGATTTTGAGCGGGTCGGGGCTTTTGCGCAGGTTTTGCGGGCTCGACCGACTGGCGATCGCTGGATAGAACAGACCAGCAACTTGCTGATGGAGTCGTCCTCATGGCAGGGGGTCCCCACCATATCGCCTGAAACGAATGAGGTATCCTTGCGCGAAGCGCTGGAGCGCTGGTGCGACCCGGCGCTCGTTGAAAGGGTCAAAGCCATTGAGCGGACCTACACCGAGTACGAGCTCGACCAGACCCATCGGGTGCAGCTGACACCTCGCACCGAGCGGCGGCAGCCAAGATCGGGTGACTGGAAGATCGACCGAGACGACAGCAGTTGGCTGGCGGCCTGGCGTGACCTGGAGCGCGATCTCCGCCGACGGATTGAGCTGGGCGAGATTCATCTTTTCGGCGTGCAGATGAAGCCTGAGCGGCGCATGCAGGCGGAGCCGATCCCGGGCG
>DATCMG010000081.1:0-2846 GCA_036563555.1 Roseomonas sp.
CTTCTCCTACGACGTGTTGCCCGTCCATCGTCAGCAAGCGATGGAGTTCATCCGCCGCGAAGTGAGCACCGCCCGCGGCTCCGGCCTCGATGCCCGGCTTCTGGTGCCCCTCACCCGGGGCCAAGGGGGCGCTGCGCTGCAGTTTGAGGTGGAACTTACCAGCCTCGATCAGCTGGAAGAGCTGCGCCATCGCGGCGGCCGGGACTCAGCTTCGGAAAGCGACGAGTGGATGCGCGCCTTCAGTGAGATTCTTCTGTCGCCTCCCGCCGTCGAGATCCTGCGCATCGACGGCATGCCCTCGCAGTAATGGCCGTACCGACATTTCCCCTCTTTCGCCTGGTCGGACGGCATGAGGCCGCCAGGTTTGGGCTGGAGGACATGCTGGACGGGGATCGCCGCCCGTGGCTCTGAAACCCTGCAGAGGTAATTGGGACGGCCCTTGGTCAGGCGCTGCGCGTTATACGCATCGGAGTAATCTCCGAAACTCGACTTTCGCCCAGCAACTGCGCGATCCTGACGGACAGCTCCTCCTGCCGGTACGGCTTGGACAGCCGAATGAAACCCATGAGTTCCCCTTCCGGCAAATCGGCGTAACCGGTGGCCAGTAACACTGGCAGGGCCGGCCAGGCTTCCTGGACCTGCCGGGCAAGTTCCACGCCGGTCATTCCCGGCATTGCGTGATCGGTAAGCACGAGATCCACCTGCACGCCGGATCGTAGCATTTCCAGAGCTTGGGCCGCCGAGGATGCCTCGATCGCCGTATGGCCGAGATCCTCCAACATATCTGTCGTGCCCATCCTGATCAGGGGATCATCATCCACTATCAACACGCGGCTCGGTGGGGGCGGCTTTGCGTCGCCAGCGCCCTTATCGAGAATGGCGGGCGGGGCAGCCAGGGGACTGTCCAACTGCTCATCCGCGACCGGAAGCCAAAGCTCGACGGTGGTCCCAGTGCCGACATGGCTGCTGATGCGCATCATGCCTCCGGATTGCGCCGCGAGGCCATGCACCATCGAAAGACCCAGGCCAGTGCCCTTGCCTATTCCTTTCGTGGTGAAGAACGGTTCGGTGGCGCGCTTAAGAGTGGCTCTGTCCATCCCGATGCCTGTATCCGACACCGTGAGCTGCAAGTAGCGACCTGTTGCCAACCCCTCCAGCTCGGCAGCCTGGGGAGGAAGGCATTGGGCACCAATGACGAGCCGCCCGCCGAGAGGCATCGCGTCACGTGCGTTCACCGCAAGATTGAGCAAGGCCAGCTCAAGCTGATTCCGGTCCACCAGCACAGGGGGCAGGCCATCCAGGAACTCCGTGCCGATCTGGACCGCTGGTCCTAGCGAGCGCTGCAGCAGGTCAGCCATGCCGTCCACCAGCCCTGGCACATATACCGTCTCCGGCTTGAGTTCCTGGCGACGAGCGAAAGCGAGCATCCGCTTCGTGAGCGTGGCCCCCCGTTCCGCCCCCTGGATCGCTCCATCGATCAGACGGGCCGTACGTGGGTCGTCGGGCAGTCGTTTGCGGAGCAGGTTGAGGTTGCCGAGCACGGCCATCAGGAGATTGTTGAAGTCATGGGCAACCCCTCCGGTGAGCTTGCCCAGGCTCTCCATCTTTTGCATCTCGTGCACCTGCGCAAGCGCTTCCTCCCGCTCGCGCGTGCGCTCCTCAACCCGCTGCTCCAGCTCCGCATTAGCCTCGGCCAGGATCTCCGCCGCCCGACGCCGGTCCGTCACGTCAATGTCAGTTCCGATCATACGCACCGGGCGGCCTGAGGTATCCCACATCACCTCCCCCCGGCTAGCGAGCCATCGGGCGGCGCCGTGGGGCAATTTGATGCGGAACTCGGTCTCGTAAGAACGCTCGCCCCGGAGCGCTGCCTGGAGCTCGCCCCGGACACGCTGCTGATCCTCCTCGTGCACAAGATGGGCGAACATGTCGCTCAGCGGTGTGGAGCGCCCCTGATCGAAGCCCCAGGCACGGTAAATCTCACCGGTCCAAATGACCCGGTCCGTCACCAGGTCCCAATCCCAGATTCCAATGCCGCTCGTTTCCTGCGCAATGCGCAGCCGTTCCTCGCTTTCGCGAAGTGCCGTCTCAATCGTCTTGCGCCCGGTAAGATCATAGGTCACACCGCTGATCCGCACGGCTCGCCCGACCGGGTCGACCGTCGGTGCTGCACCGATGATGCACCAGCGGATCTCTCCACTCGGCCGGATCACGCGGAACTCGGCGTCATAGCCCCGGCCTGCTTTCAAAGCTTCTGCGGCAAGTTCCCGGAGATTCCCCCGGTCATCGGGGTGGACCATGGACAGCACTGAATCAGCTGTGGGCACGAACCGATCCGGGTCTGTCCCATAGATGCGATGCTGCCCTTCATCCCAAACCTGGTCGCCAGTGCTGAGGTCCCACTCCCATGCACCCATATGCCCGGCCGCGAGCGCGAGGCTCCGACGCTGCTCGCTTTTGAGCAATTGGTCCGTCGAAGCCTCAAGTTCGGCCGTGCGCTCGGCAACGCGCCGCTCAAGCTCGACATTCAGCCGCTCAAGCTGTCGCGTCTTCCGGTAGAGATCCGCGAAAACCCTTACCTTTGCACGCAGCAGGTCCGGCACAACGGGCACCGGCAGGTAGTCGACCGCGCCCACCTCGTAACCGCGCAACCTGTCGAGGTCAGTCAGATGCACGGCCGAAACAAAAATAATAGCCGTCCGCTCGAACCGAGGATGCTCGCGGATCATGGAGGCGAGCTCGAAGCCATCGAGGTCGGGCATGTTGACGTCAGTTAGTACGACCGCCACCTCGGTCCGGAGGAGATGCTCCAGCGCTTCACGGGCCGAACCAGCCCGGATGAGGTT
>DATCMG010000083.1:0-2340 GCA_036563555.1 Roseomonas sp.
GCTGCCGCGGCCTCCACCTGCCTGCTAGGCCGTCGTGAGGATCGCCGTCTCCCCGATGACCATCTGCGGCTCCTGATAGGCCAGCTCGCCCAGTTGTGCCCGCATGATGTCGACCACCTCCTCATGCACGCCCATCGCATCCTCCCGCGTCTCGAAGAGGGTGAAGGACACGGCCTGGTTCGGGTCGATCTCGTCGCGGAAGGCGTAGAAGCCGCGGAATCCCTCGGCCCTGATGATGGCGGGAAGCACATGCTCGCTCACCACGGAGTGCATGGTCTCGGTCTGCCCGGGGAGGCCCTGGTAGCGCCGGATCACGGCGAAAAGCGGCTTGTTCCGGTCCTTCTGCTGCTCCTTCGGCTGCGAAACCTCGTGGAAGACCGTCTCGCCCCTCACAACCTCCGCCTCATAGGGCATCAGGTCGTTCATATGGGAGTCGCTCCACTCCCGGATCCGCTGCTCCGTTTCCGAGGCGCTTCCGCCATCCTCGAAGACGCCGACCGAGTAGGTGGCGTCGCCCTGCTCGGTCGTGAAGGCGCAATAGCCCCGGAACCCGGGGCGCCCCTGCACCAGCGGCACGATGTGGTCCCGCATGCGCTGCAGCGCTTCATCCGCAGGCCCCGTCAGTCCGCTCCTCCTGATCACCACATGCATGGTCACCGCCTCCCCAAGGCCCCTCGCCCGCCGGGCCACCCGATCTGAACGCGCCAGCGGGTGGCGGGTCTGCAGCCGGGCCCGCCACGCTGCGAAGATCTTCGCGGCCGTGAAGGCAAAGGCTCGATCCAGGCCGCCAATGCCGTGCCTCATCCACACGGACCGCGAAGCTTCGCCCGGACCAGCCTGCCGGCGCTGGCCGGCCCCATGAATGCGCGGCGAAGTTCCTGTACCCCCTTTCCCATTGCCCGGGGCGGCGGCAGAAGCATTGCCTCGCATGCCCGCCTCGCCATGCCCTGCCCTTCAGGTCGGGTCTCCTGGCGATCGCACCCTGTAAGGATATTGCTTCCGCATGAGTGCCGCCTTCAGCCTTCCCCCCGATCTCGCCGAGACCCTGCCGGACCGGATCCAGGGCGTGGGAACCAGCCAGATCGGCCTGGTGGCCGATCGCGGCCGCGACGACCCGGAGGTGGTGAAGCTCTGGATCGGCGAGGGCGACCTGCCCACCCCGGATTTCGTGGTCGAGGCCGCGCACCGCGCCATGCGGGAGGGTGAGACCCGCTACACCTATTCCCGCGGCCTGCCCCGCCTGCACCAGGCGCTGAGCGACTATCACCGCCGCCACTGGGGCGTGGAGGTAGCGCCCGAGCGCTTCGCCGTCACGGCCGGCGGCATGAACGCCATCATGCAGGCCTGCCAGGCGCTGCTGGCCCCCGGCGAGGAGGTCATCATCCCCACGCCCAACTGGCCCAACCTGGCCGAGGCGGTGCGGGTGACCGGAGGCGTGCCGGTGACCGTGCCCTACCGGCGCACGGCCGATGGCCGCTTCACACTGCCCCTTGAGGACGTGCTGGCGGCAGTGACGCCGCGCACCCGCATCCTCGTGGTGAACTCCCCGTCCAACCCGACGGGCTGGGTGATGCCGCTCGCCGAGATGGAGGCGCTGTGTGACGCCGCCCGGGAGCGCGGGCTGTGGATCCTCTCGGACGAGGTCTATGGCCACTTCACCTATGGCAACGCCATCACTCCGTCCTTCCTGCAGATCTGCACGCCATCGGACCGGCTGATCGTCACCAACACCCTTTCCAAGAACTGGGCGATGACGGGCTGGCGCGCCGGCTGGCTGGTCTATCCGCAGGGCCTTGCGGAAACCTTCTCGAAGCTCGGCCAGTACAACACGACCTCGATCCCCACCTTCATCCAGCACGCCGCCGTGACGGCCCTGGATGAGGGCGACGCCTTCATCCGCACCATGGTCGGCCGCTGCGCGGAAAGCCGCGCCATCATGGTGGAGGGGCTATCACGCCTGAAAGGCGTGACGGTGTACCCGCCGGAGGGCGCCTTCTATCTCATGGCCCGGGTGGATACGGGCGAGAGCAGCCTCGACCTCGCTTTCAGATTGCTGAGCGAGGCCAAGGTCGGCGTCGCCCCGGGCACCGCCTTCGGCCCGGAGGGCGAGGGCTTCATCCGGATCTGCTTCGCCGTCAGCCCCGGCCTCGCGCGCGAAGCGGTGGCGCGGCTGACCCGGGTGCTCGGAGAGCGGTAGCGCCCCGAGGCCTCGTTCCTCGTCGCGCCGAAGCGGCTGCCCGTGACATGCGGCGGCACCGTTCCAGGCGGCCCGGCGCCCTCCGGCAGCGAGCGCCGGCCTCCGATCGGTCGCGCAGAGGTGAGCGGGCTATCCAATGCCCG
>DATCMG010000084.1:0-3135 GCA_036563555.1 Roseomonas sp.
AAGACGAGCATCCGCCATTCCTCAAGGTCGCGGAACGCCTCGAAGCCGCCGATCATCACCAGCGCCGCCAGCGCGACGCCGAGCTGGCTGCCCAGGCCGCCCAGCACCACGATCGCGAGGATGATTGCGCTCTCGATGAAGGTGAAGCTCTCCGGGCTGACGAAGGCCTGGCGGGTGGCGAAGAAGGCACCGGCGAAGCCGCCGAACATGGCGCCGATGGCAAAGGCGGTCAGCTTCGTGTTGGTGACGTTGATGCCCAGCGCGCGGCAGGCGATCTCGTCCTCGCGCAGTGCCTCCCACGCACGGCCCAGTGGCTGGCGCCGCAGCCGGATCGTCACCCAGTTCGTCAGCAGGGCGAGCCCGAGGATGAGGTAGTAGAGGAACACCACGCGATGGGTGGGGGAGGGCTCCAGCCCGAAGAAATCGGCGAAGGAACCGGGGCCCCCGCCCGCGCTGAAGTTCAGCCCGAAGAAGGATGGGCGCGGAATGCCGGAGATGCCGTTTGGCCCGTTCGTCAGAGACACCCAGTTGATCAGCACGATGCGGATGATCTCGCCGAAGGCGAGGGTGACGATCGCGAGGTAATCGCCCCGCAGCCGCAGCACGGGAAAGCCGAGCAGCACGCCCCAGAAGGCCGCGAGCAGCCCCGCCAGCGGCAGGCAGATCCAGAAGGAGAGCCCGAAGGTGGTGGAGAGCAGCGCGTAGCTATAGGCCCCCACCGCATAGAAGGCGACATAGCCGAGGTCCAGCAGCCCCGCGAGCCCGACCACGACGTTCAGCCCCCAGCCGAGCATCACATAGGTCAGCACGAGGATGCCGAGATCGAGCCCGTAGCGCGTGGTCCCGGGCAGGAATGGCAGGGCGACGGCGAAGGCGAGCAGCGCCGGCGCGACCCAGGTGCCAACGCGCGCAAGCAGCGCGGTGCGCCGGACGGTGCGGGGCTTCGGCGTCGGGCGGAATGCCTCCCACAGGTTCAGCGCGAGCCGCCCCGCGAAGACGAGGGCGACGAGGATCGCGACATCCGCCCAGCGCGTGCGGATGATCAGCCCTCCGCCGGAGGATCCCACATCCGTGCGGAGCCCTACCAGCGGCACGAAAAGGGCGAGCGCGACGAGCGCCGCGATCCCCGCATCGCGCAGCGCGACATTCAGTGGCCGCCGTGGGGCAGGTGGCGCGGCGGTGCGGGGAATGCCGCCCATCTCGCCCGGATCGGGCACGCCGTCATCATTGTGCGGAAGCCCGCCCTCATGCGGGACGGCGGCGCCGCTCATACCTTCTCCACCTCCGCGCGGCCGAGCAGGCCGGTGGGCATGAAGATCAGCGTCACGACCAGGATCGAGAAGGTCGCGACATCCTTGTATTGTACGGAGAAATAGGCGCTCCAGAAGGTCTCGATCAGCCCGATCAGCAGCCCGCCCAGCACCGCCCCGGGCAGTGACCCGATGCCCCCCAGCACGGCGGCGGTGAAGGCCTTAACCCCCGCCAGGAAGCCGATATAGAAGTCGATCACCCCGTATCGCAGCAGGTACATGGTGCCCGCCACGGAGGCGAGCGCCGCGCCGATGACGAAGGTGATGCTGATGGTGCGGTCCGTGTCGATGCCGAGCAGCCCCGCCATCTTCCGGTCCTGCTCACAGGCCCGCATGGCGCGGCCGAGCGGCGTCCTCGTCACGAGCCAGGTGAAGACCGCCAGCACCACGAGCGTCACGACCACGATCAGAACCTGCATGGTGGAGACCGAGACGGCGAAGCCATTGCCGTGCCAGATTTCCAGACTGCCGGTCACGAGCGCCTCGATCGGCTTCACCCGCGCGCCCTGGGCCACCTGCACGTAGTTCTGCAGCACGATCGACATGCCGATCGCGCTGATCAGCGGCGCCAGACGGAAGGAGCCGCGCAGCGGGCGATAGGCCACTCGCTCCACCGACCAGCCATAGAGCGCGGTGACGGCCATGGAGACGACGAGCACCAGCAGGATCGCCCCCGGCCCCGCCGCCCATCCCCCCGTGGAGATCAGCACGAAGGAGATGAGCGAGATGAAGGCGCCGATCATAAAGATGTCGCCATGGGCGAAGTTGATCATGCCGATGATGCCGTAGACCATCGTGTAGCCCACGGCGATCAGGCCATAGATCATGCCCAGCGCGACACCGTTGATCAGCTGCTGCAGGGCATAGGCCAAGCGCGGTCTCCGTCATTCCGGCGACCGGTTTGCCCGGTTCCGCCATTCGGCCGTGAAGCGTCCCGGATGCAGGCTACGCCGGGCGCGCGCGCCAAGTAAACGGGGCGCGCGCGGCCCTATCAGGCCCTCAGGCGCAGCGCCCAGTCGCGGAGCGCGACGATTTGCTGCGCGATCAGCTTCCGCGTCGCCTCGTCGGTCAGCCGCCCCTCTGCATCGACCCGCGTGCCGGACTGGGCGATGAACACCTCCGGCTTGTTCAGCGGATAGGCGTTGAGGAAGACGCACATCTTGCGCAGGTCGTATTGCGCGCGGCCCGTGCCCAGCAGCCCCTGGCTGGCGCCCATGATGGCGATCGGCTTGTTGTCGAAGGGCTGCTCCGGCGGGCGGGAAGCCCAGTCGATCGCGTTCTTCAGCACGCCGGGGATGGAGTAGTTGTATTCGGGCGTCGCGATCAGCACCGCATCCGCGGCCCGCAGGGCGCTGCGGAAGGCCTCGACGGAGGCCGGGTAGCCCGAGCCCGTCCGCAGGTCGTCATCATAGGGCGGGATGTCGCGCAGCCCTTCGAAGATCGTGATCGTCACGCCCTCGGGGGCCAGCTCAGCCGCGGCGCGCAGGGCGGCGCTGTTATGCGACCCGCGCCGCAGGCTGCCGGAGATGCCGAGGATCTTGAAGTCACTCATGGTCGCAGATGTCTCCAGGAAGAATCAGGCCTTATCGGCCGCGGGGGGATCGCCCGCCAGCGCCCGGGCGAGCAGGACCGCGACTCCGGCCCCGGTCACCGGGCGCGGATTGGCGTAGGGGCTGGCCGTGGCCAAGGCGACGGCTCGTGCCAGATCGGCCTCGCGCAGCCCGAGCGCCGCCAGGGACCGCGGTGCCCCGAGCCGTCCCGCCAATGCCCAGAGCCCGCCGGGCGCGTCCTCCACCCCGAGGGCACGGTCCACGCGCGCCATGGC
>DATCMG010000086.1:0-6854 GCA_036563555.1 Roseomonas sp.
GTTCTCCGGCGGCATGCGGCAGCGCGTGGCGATCGCCATCGCCCTGCTGCATGAGCCGGAGCTGATCGTGGCCGATGAGCCCACGACGGCGCTGGACGTGACGATCCAGGGCCAGATCCTGGCCGAGGTGCAGAAGCTGGCGGCGACGACCGGCACCTCCATCATCTGGATCACGCATGACCTGTCCGTCGTGGCGGGGCTCGCGGATGACATCGCTGTCATGTATGCCGGCGAGATCGCCGAATACGGTTCGGTCACGGATGTGCTGGACCATCCGCTGCACCCCTATACGAACGGGCTGCTGGGCTCCGTGCCCAGCCGCAACAAGCGGGGCGAACCGCTGCGGCAGATTCCGGGCATGACGCCCTCCTTGCTCAGCCTGCCGCCGGGCTGCCCTTTCCAGAACCGCTGCCCGCGGTCGGCCGATGTCTGCCGCCAGCCCCCGCCCATGGCCGAGATCCTGCCCGCCCATGAGGCGCGCTGTTTCCGGCCCCATCTTGAGAACGCGGGAGTGGCCGCATGAGCGTGACGATGGAAGCCACCGCCCCGGTGACCGCCGATGCGGACAAGATGATCGAGGTGGTGGGTGTCTCCCGCCGCTTCGCCAAGCGGCTAGATGTCGCCGGCAAGATCCTGGCCAAGCTGGGCGCACCGCTCCGCGACGAGATCGTGCATGCCGTAGACAAGGTCGACCTGACCATCCGCCGCGGCGAGGTGGTGGGGCTGGTCGGCGAGTCCGGCTGCGGCAAATCCACGCTGGGCCGCATGGTGGCGGGCATCCTGCCACCGTCGGATGGCAGCATCCTGTGGAAGGGCCGCGACCGCACGGGGATGCAGGGGAAGGAAGCCCGCGCCGCCATGCTGCAGGCGCAGATGATCTTCCAGGACCCCATGTCCTCGCTGAATCCGCGGCTGAAGGTGGCGGAGATCATCGGCGAGGCCCCGCTGGTGCATGGGCTGACCACGCGGTCCGAACTCAACCGCTATGTCGATGAGCAGATGCGGCGCGCGGGGCTCGATCCAGCCTTCAAGGCCCGCTACCCCCACCAGTTCTCGGGCGGGCAGCGGCAGCGCATCGGCATTGCGCGGGCGCTGGCGGTGCAGCCGGAGTTCCTGGTCTGCGACGAATCCGTCGCGGCGCTGGACGTGTCGATCCAGGCGCAGATCCTGAACCTGTTCATGAAGCTGCGGCAGGAGCTGAACCTCACCTACCTCTTCATCTCGCACGACCTGGGCGTGGTGGAGCATCTGAGCGACCGGGTGGTGATCATGTATCTCGGCCGGGTGGTCGAGGAGGCGCCGACCGATGTCGTCTTCGCCCGGGCGAACCATCCCTACACCCAGTCGCTGCTCGCTGCCGTGCCACGGATCGAGGCACGGAAAAAGGCCTTCGCAACGGTAAAGGGGGAAATCCCCTCCCCGCTGAACCCGCCTTCCGGCTGCCATTTCCACCCGCGCTGCCCGCATGCCTTCGATCGCTGCCGGGTGGAGATCCCGGCGTTGAAGGAGGTAGCGCCGGGGCATCGCAGCCGCTGCCACCTGAACGACCTGCCGAATCACGGGGGACAGCCGGTCTGATGCGCGCCGTCCTGATGCTGGCGGCGCTGCTGGGCCTTGCCGCCTGCGAACGGGCGGAGGGCTCGCGCGGCCCCTATGTGGGTGGTAGTGCCGGGGTGAACGTCCTGCGCTGAGGAAGCCTCCGTGACCCGATTCGCCTTCGACCATGTGCATCTCCGCAGCCCTGATCCCGATGCGACCGGGGCCTGGTTCGTGGATCACCTGGAGGCGAAGCAGGTCCGGCGGATGGAGGGGCCGGGCAGCCTGCGCGTGGTGCTCGATTTCGGCGGGCTGAACCTCTTCATCGACCGCGTGCCGGCGGGCACCCCTTCCGTGCCGCCGGCGCCCTTCCTGGGGATCGAGCATCTGGCGCTGGCCGTTAAGGGCATCGACGCGATCGTCGAGGAACTGCGCGGTAAGGGCGTTCGGATCGTGATGGAGCCGAACAACCCTAACCCGACCACCCGCATCGCCTTCATCGAGGGCCCGGAGAATGTGCGGGTGGAATTGCTGGAGCGCAGCTGAGGCGCGCTCAGCGGTGCCTGGGCCTCAGGCCGCCCATGCGGCGGGATCGAGGACCAGGAAGAGATCCGTGTCGCCGGTGTCCTCACCGGCGGCCGTGATCAGGGCGTGCGCCTGGCCGCGATGATGGGTCTGGTGGTTGAAGACATGGGTCACGACCATTCCCATCGGGCATGAGACCTCGCGGCCCGCGGCGCCGCTGAACCAGGTGAAATCACCCGCGAGGCGCTCGGCGGTCAGGCTTTCGGCCCAGGCGGCGATGCGGGCATCCATGGCCACGCGTTTCCCGACCAGCGTCACAAAATCCGGCTCCATTGCCGCGCTGCCCTTGAGGCTCACGGGCGGCTTTTCCCCGCCATCGAAACGGGACACCCACTGCATGTCACCCCAGAGGAGGTGGCTGAGCGTGCCGTGCAGGCAGCCGAAGAAGACACCGCGGGCTTCGCGCCGGGTGATGTCGGGCAGGCGGGCAGCGGCCGCGTAGAGGCGCCGGTTCATCTCGGCATTGTAGGCCGCCATCATGCGGCACCAGCCCGGGGTGATCATCAGGGGCGCTTCCAGAAGAAGACCGTGTCGGCGAGCGTGCCGTCCGCCTCGATGGCATAGCCGGGGATGGTGCCGACCTCCTGCCAGCCGAGGGAGCGGTAGAGGCGCTCGCCCTCGTCGCCGGACCGCGTGTCCAGCACCAGCAGCTTGCGGCCAATGCCGCGCGCGGTCTGCTCGGCGCGGAGCATGAGGGCGCGGCCGATGCCGCGGCGGCGAAAGGCGGGGTCCACCAGCAGCTTCGAGACCTCGGCACGGTGGGCGGCATTGGGTTGGCCGGCCAGGGCCAGATGAACGGTGCCGGCGAGCTGGCCGTCGCACCAAGCGCCGAGCAGCACCTTGCGCCCGGTGGCGACATCCGCCGAGACCCCGCGCCAGAAGACGCGCGCCGTTTCCGGCGAGAGGGGTGGCAGATAGGCGACGGAGGCGCCGGTATTGACGCAGGCAACCATGATCCCGGCCAGGCGGCGCTCCGCGCTGGCGGCGGCGGCGGCATCCAGCACTTCCACCACCACGCCTGTCGCCGGCTTGGCGTAGCGGAATTCGAGGGATTTGGAGATGTCGTCGAGGATGCGAATCGAGCCGGCGCGGACATAGCCGCGCTTCTCGTAGAAGCGGTGCGCGGCCTCGAAGCGCGTGTCGGTCCAGAGGATCATCCGCTGGGCGCCATGGGCGACGGCGTGGCGCTCGGCGCCGTCCAGCAGGGCATGGGCGAGGCCGGTGCCGCGCGCGGCTTTGGCCACATACATGCGGCCGATCTCCCAGGCCTCGTCATCGTCGCGCAGGGGGCGGGTGGCGACCATGCCGACCAGCTCGCCATCCTGCTCGGCGGCCCAGAGGGTGCCGCCCACCTTCTCGAAATGGGTGGCGAGAGCCCGGAGTTCCGGCACCTCGGCATCCACGTCCAGCACGCAGTTCGGGTATTCGGCCCAGGCGTCGCCGATCAGGCGGATGAAGCCATCCGCATCGGCGTCGGTGCCCGGACGAATGGTGAAGCTCACTTCAGGCCCCGGCAGAAATCCTGGATGCGCGTGCAGGCCTCGCGCAGCGTCTCGGTGTCCGTGGCGTAGGAGAGGCGGATATAGGGGCTCATGAAATAGGCCGTGCCGGAGACGGTGGCGACGTGGTTTTCCTCCAGCAGGGCCATCGCGACGTCCTCGTCGGTTTCGAGGAAGCGGCCGCCCGCCGTGGTCTTGCCGAGGCAGCCGGCGACGCTGGGATAAACGTAGAAGGCACCTTCCGGCTTGTGGCATTGCAGGCCGGGAGCCTGGTTCAGCATTTCCACCACGAGGTCGCGGCGCTCGCGGTAGATGCGGGCGCGTTCGGCCACGCCATCCTGCGGGCCGTCGAGGGCGGCGATGGCGGCAGCCTGGGCGACGGTGGCGATGCCATTCGTCGTCTGGCTCTGCATGTTGGTCATCGCCTTGATCAGGGCGCGCGGGCCGCCGCAGAAGCCGACGCGCCAGCCCGTCATGGCATAGGTCTTGGAAGCGCCGCTGACGGTCAGCACGCGATCCTTCAGCCGCGGCTCCACCTGGGCGACGGTGTGGAAGCCGATGTCGTCATGGATGATGTGCTCATACATGTCGTCCGACAGCACCCAGACATGCGGGTGGCGGAGGAGCACCTCGGCCAGGGCGGCCACCTCGCCGCGCGTCAGCGCGGCGCCGGAAGGGTTGCTGGGGAAGTTCAGCACGACCCATTTGGTTTTCGGCGTGATGGCGGCCTCAAGATCCTCGGGGCGCAGCTTGAAGCCGTTGTTCTGCGGGCAGGGCACGAGGACGGGCACGCCACCGGCCAGCTTGCCGATATCGGCATAGGCAGACCAGAAGGGCGTGGGGATGACGATTTCGTCGCCCTGGTCGACGGTGGCCAGGATGGCATCCAGGATCACCTGCTTGCCGCCATTGCCGATCATGATCTCGTCCAGCGCGTAGTCCAGGCCGTTCTCGCGGCGGAACTTGCGCTGCACGGCGGCCTTCAGCTCGGGCCAGCCGTCATTGGGCGGGTACTTGGTGCGGCCGGCCAGCGCGGCCTGGTGCGCGGCCTCGATGGCATGGGGCGGGGTGGCGAAGTCGGGCTCCCCCACTGTCAGGCTAATGACCTTGTGGCCGGCCTCGCGCAGCTCCCGCGCGCGGATGGACATGCGGGTGGAGCCGGAGAGGGCGATCTCCTGCAGCCTCTGGGCGAGGGCGGGCATTTCTCAGTTCCAATGGTGACGAAACGATGGAGGGCGGAAACTAGGCCCCCGGCGCAGCCGCGCCAACCCCAGGGTGTTCCCCGGGGCGTTCGTAGAGCAGATCGAAGGGGGCTTCCCCGGTGAGGCGGAATCCCGCGCGCTCGTAGAAGCGTGCGGCGGGGCTTTCCTTCAGCACCTCGATGCGCACGGGGCGGTCCGGACGTTCGGCCAGGATCGCGTCGAGCACCGCGCGGCCGAGGCCCCGCCCCTGGGCCCAGGGTTCGAGATAGAAGGAGTGGATCTCGCGGTGGTCCGGGTGGTCCATGATGGCGACGCAGCCGGCGATCAGGCCCTCGCTTTCGATCAGCCGGAACAAGGCGGGATCGAAACCGGCCCGCATCCGGGCGCGGCGGCGTTCCGGGTCGAAGCGCCCCACCCGCTCCAGATGCGCGCGCATGACGCGCACCGAGAGATCGAGCAGGGCTTCGAAGTCACCTTCCGCCGCGGGGCGGAAGGCGAAGCTCAATGCAGGCCCTGGCAGAAGCGCTGGATGCGCGTGCAGGCCTCGCGCAGTTGCTCGTCCGACGCCGCGTAGGAGATGCGCATATAGCCGGGGAAGAGGAAGGCGGAGCCGTGCACGGTCGCGACGCCCTCCTCATCCAGCAGGGCGAGGACGAAATCCTCGTCCGTGTTCAGGACCTTCCCGCCCTTGGTCGTCTTGCCGAGGCAGCCGGTGACCGAGGGGAAGACATAGAAGGCGCCCTCCGGTGTGTTGCAGTGAAGGCCCGGCGCCTGGTTCAGCATGGAGACGACGAGGTCACGGCGGCGCTCGAAGGCCTTGCGCATTTCCTCCACCGTGTCCTGCGAGCCGTTGAGCGCCTCGACGGCGGCGGCCTGGGAGATGGAGGAGGTGTTGCTGGTGGACTGGCTCTGCAGCTTGTCCATCGCCTTGGTCAGGGCGATCGGGGCGCCGGCGAAGCCGATGCGCCAGCCGGTCATGGCATAGGCCTTGGAGCAGCCATTCATCGTCAACGTGCGGTCGCGGAGCTTCGGCTCCACCTCGACAATCGTCGCGAACTTGAAGCCGTCATAAACGAGCTTCTCATAGATGTCGTCGGTGAAGATCCAGATGTTCGGGTGGCGCAGCAGCACATCGGTCAGCGCCTTCAGCTCCTCGGCCGAATAGGCCGCACCCGTGGGGTTGCACGGGTTGTTGAGCATGATCCACTTGGTCTTCGGCGTAATGGCGGCTTCGAGCTGATCCGCCGTGATCTTGAAGCCCTGGTTCGGGCCGGCCTCGACGATCACCGGCGTGCCATCGGCCAGGGACACGATGTCGGGGTAGGAAACCCAGCAGGGGGCGGGGATGATCACCTCGTCGCCCTTGTCGAGCGTCGCGACCATGGCGTTGAAGATCACCTGCTTGCCGCCGGTGGAGACGATGATCTCCTCCGGCTTGTAGTCCAGCTTGTTGTCGCGCCTGAACTTGTCGGCGACCGCCTGGCGGAGAGCCTTGGTGCCGGCGACGTCGGTGTAGCGGGTATCGCCGGACTCCACCGCGCGAATCGCGGCGTCCTTCACGTTGCGCGGGGTCTCGAAGTCGGGCTCGCCGGCCGAGAGGCTGATAATGTCCCGCCCCGCCGCCTTCATCTCGCGCGCCTTGGTGGAGATGGCGATGGTCTGGGAGGGGGAGATCTTGTTCAGGCGCTCGGCGGTGAGGGACATCGTTCCAGGACTTCGAGGTTGCGCGGATGGGCCGGACCCTAGCCCCCCTCGGCGCCCGGCGGAACCGCCGGAATGCGCATTTCAGTCCCGCCGCCGCAACAAAAGCCCCACGAATCCCAGAGTGAGGGCCGCGGCCAGGAGGAGGAGCGTGGCGAGGGCGTTCACCTCCGGCGTCATGCCGAGCCGCAGCATGGAGAAAAGGGCGACAGGGAGGGTGGTTCCTGCCGGGCCGGAGGTGAAGGAGGCGAGGACCACGTCATCCAGTGACAGGGTGAAGGCAAGAAGCCAGCCGGCGGCCAGCGATGGTGCCATCAGGGGCAGGGTGATG
>DATCMG010000088.1:0-2280 GCA_036563555.1 Roseomonas sp.
TCATGGCGGCGCGCGACAGCTACGGCGAATGGCCCAGCCCCCAATCCGAGACGCGGATGCTGTCCAACATCGTCGTCATGGGCATGGGCGAACCCCTCTACAATTACGAGGCCGTCGCCACCGCCCTGAAGATCGCCATGGACCATGAGGGAATCGGCCTCTCCCGCCGCCGCATCACCCTCTCCACCTCAGGCGTCGTCCCCATGATGGACCGCGCGGGCGCCGAACTCGGCGTCAACCTCGCGGTGTCGCTGCACGCGGTCACCGACGAACTCCGCGACGAAATCGTCCCCCTGAACCGCAAATACCCCATCAAGGAACTGATGGCGGCCTGCCACCGCTACCCCGGCGCCTCCAACGCCCGCCGCATCACCTTCGAATACGTCATGCTGGACGGCGTGAATGACAGCGAGGCCGAGGCCCGCGAACTCGTCCGCCTGCTGGATGGCCTGCCCGCCAAGGTGAACCTCATCCCCTTCAACCCCTGGCCCGGCAGCCCCTATGCCACCTCGAAGCGCGCCCAGATCGAGCGCTTCGCCAACATCCTGAACGACGCCGGCTATGCCAGCCCGGTCCGCCGCCCCCGGGGGCGCGACATCCTGGCAGCCTGCGGACAGCTCAAGACCGAGAGCGAGCGGGCAAAGAAGGTCCCGGCAACGGCCTGACGAAAACCGGGGAAAGAATTCCCCGGCCCAGCCCGGACGGCAAGACCAGGGGCCCCCGCACATCATTGAACACGATGGCGATCGCGCAACGCCGCAGGAACCTCCGCGCAGCCCGGATCGGGCATGACCCCGGGCCTCGGAGCAGCCCGCCGAAAGCAGCACCCGACCGCCCGGACCACCCCACCAGCCCCAACCTTTGCAGCGGAATCCCGTTCGCCTCCCGGCACACGGGGAACCCACTTGGCCGAGGTCCGCTTCGTCTCCTTCGTCATCATCGCGGTCGGGCTGCTGCTCGCCATCGCACGGCTGACCCGCATCCCGGCCTCCATCCTCTGGTTCACCGGCGGCCTCGCCTCCATCCTCCTCCCCGGCCCGGTCCCGCCGGTGCGGGTGGACCCGATGATCGTCCTCGGCCTCCTCCTCCCACCCCTCCTCTACGCAGACATCACCGACCTCTCCCCCAGCCTCCTCCGCAACGCGGCCTGGCGCGGAGTGCTGAACGGCGCGCTCTGGGCCCTCGGCCTGACAGCCGCCTGCGGCCTCGCGGCCTATTACCTCCTCCCCGGCCTGGACCCGGTGGCCTGCATGGCCATCGGCGTGGCGGCAGCCGTGGCCGAACCGCGCGTCCTGACCGAATCCGGCCTCTCCAACCGCCTCCCCCCGGCCCTGTCGGAAGCCCTCTCGGCCCAACTCGCCAGCGCGCCGCTGATCGGCGTCTCCCTATCCATCTTCACGGCCAAATCGGTCGGCGGCCCCTTCCCCGGCCTGCCCGCCATCGCGGGAACCCTGGCCTACGACATCGCCGTGGGCGGCGCGGCCGGACTGGCCCTGGGCCTCGCCACGGCCACCCTCCGCCGCCACCTCGACGCACCACGAACCGAAGCCACGATCTCCCTCGCCACCCCCTTCGCCGCCGCCATGATCGGGGACTGGCTCGGCGCCTCCCCCATCGCCGTGCTCATCGCGGCCGGCCTGATGATCGCCGCCCGCCGCCTCGGCAAAAGCGGGGCGGAAAGCATGGACAGCCCCACCTCCCACCGCCTGATCGACGATCTCTGGCAAGGCCTGGGCATGATGCTGACCGGCGCCCTCTTCTTCCTCATGGGCCGCGCCCTGCCGGAAGCGCTGGAAGGCGCGAACGCCCTCCCCTGGACAACCCTGGCCATCACGGCGGCAGCCCTGCTGGCCCTGTGCTGGGCCGTGCAGTTCGGCCTCTCCTGGGCCGCCCTCGCCCACCCCGCCTCACCCCCCATCCCCCGCGCGGATGGCGGCCGCGTGCCGCCCTGGCACGGCGCGGCCCTGATGGCGAGCGGCGCAGGCCGCAGCGTCATCGCCCTGGCCATCGCCCTGGCCCTGCCCACCACACTCCCGGGCGGCGAACCCTTCCTGGCGCGGGACGTGGTGGTGGCCGTGGTGGCGCTGATGGTCGTCGCCTCAGCCGCCCTGCAATGGGTGGGAGTACCTGGGCTGGTCCATTGGATCCGCCCCGGAACGGAGCCGAAACCCACAACACCCCCCTGAATCCACCACCCAACACGAGACGCGCCCGGAGCCTCCCAAAAGGCAACCGCCCGCAAACCCCCTCACCCCCACCGCCCCGGCCGCACCAGCACCG
>DATCMG010000094.1:0-4475 GCA_036563555.1 Roseomonas sp.
ACCTTCGCCATGATCGAGGCTGCGGCAATGGAAAGGGAGAGCCCGTCCCCGCCGACGACGCAGCGCACTTCGCAGGCCAAGCGGGGCGGCGCGTTGCCGTCCACCAGGGCCAGGGAAGGCGCCACCGGCAGGCGGGAGACGGCGCGGAGCATGGCCAGATGGGTGGCGCGCAGGATGTTCAGCCGCCCGATCTCCGCCGCGCTGGCCGCGCCGACCGCGATCAGGGCGGTGCCGGCGGTGTGGGCTTGCAGCAGGGCCTCATAGGCAGTGTCGCGTTTTGCCGCGTCGAGCCGCTTGCTGTCATCCAGCAGCGCGGCGAGGCCGTCCGGTGGATGGTCCGGGAAGATCACGGCAGCGGCCAGCACCGGCCCGGCCAACGGCCCGCGCCCGGCCTCGTCCACCCCAGCCACAGGGCCGGGATGGGAGGATTCCAGCGAAAAATCGGGCCGGGCTGCGGGACGGCGCGCCATCTAGAGGATCAATCCTCCATCCACCGTCAATGTCTGCCCCGTGACCATCGCACCGGCGCAGCCCAGGAAGAGGATCGCCTCCGCGATATCCTCCGGCACGCAGCGACGGCCCATCGGCGCGTTGGCGATGGACTGCGCACGCTGCGCCTCGCTCCATTCGATCTGCCAGGTGCTGTCCACGGCGCCCGGCGCCACGGCGTTGACGCGGATCTCCGGCCCCAGCCCACGGGCCAGGTGCTTCGTCAGGGCGATCACCCCGGCTTTGCTGGCCGCATAGGCCATGGAGGAACCGCGTCCACTCAACCCCGCGACGGAGGCGATGTTCACCACCGCCCCGCGCGCCTCCCGCAAGGCCGGTACGGCGGCGCGAGTGGTGCGAAACAGGCCGACCAGGTTGGTGTCCAGGATCGTGTCCCAGAGTTCATCGGTGATTTCGTCCAGCGCCTGGCCTGGGATGGTGCGGTTCACGCCGGGGGTGCCGGCATTGTTGACCAGCAGGTCCAGCCGGCCGAGTGCCGCGACGGCGGCCTGCACCATCGCCGCCTCTGCCCCGCCTCCGATGGCGCCTGGGGCCTCGATGATGGTCGCGCCGGTCGCGCGCAGGGCCTCGGCCGCCTCAGGGCCGCGCGGATCGCCCGGCAGGAAGTTCAACGCCACGGCGCAGCCATTGGCGGCCAGCTCTCGCACCGTGGCGAGGCCGATGCCCGAGGCGGCACCGGTCACAAGGGCGGCGCGGCCGTCCAGATCGTAGCGGGGCATGATTCCCTCCTCCCGGGCAGTCAGAATCGCCGGGGAACGGGATGGGGGGAAGGGGTCAGAGGCCTCGCCCGACGAATTCATCGCCGGGGCCGATCAGGCCAGTGGCGCCCCTGCGCAGCCTGGCCACCGCCTCCGCATCCCCGCGCAGCACGGCATCGAGGAAGGTGACGGTGAGCGCGGCGGCGCGGGCGTGGTAGGTCGCATCGGCATAGCGGCCGCCCGCCTCCTGCTCATCGGCGAAAGAGGCATGGGCGGCACCGGCCAGCACGGCTAGGGCGCCGGGATTGCGGGACTGCTCGAAGGGCACGCGGCGGGCGGGGGCGCGGATGCCCTCGATATAGCCGTGATCCTCGGTGCCCGTGACATGCAGGATCGGCACGGCATAGCCGGCATAGGCCAGGCGTGGCGGCAGGCCGACAGCGGGAATGGGCGAGAGTGCCACCCCGGCCTTGAGGCGCGGATCCGGCAGGCCAAGCCCCCGGTCGCCGCCCGGCAGCCGTTCGCCGAGCATGTGCTGGACGGTCCAGGCGCCGAAGGAATGGCCGGCGATGGCCAGCCGCGCGGGATCGGCACGGCGTGGCAGGCTGCCGAGTGCGAATTTCGCGTCCAGCAGCCGGTCCAGCGCCGCCTGGACATTCAGCGCGCCCGCCGCGAGGCCCACCATGCGATCGCCGCCACCCCGCCACAGGCTGTCATCCGAACCGATATGCTGGAGGTGGATGGCGATATACCCGCCCTCCGCCAGCGCCCGGCCGAGATAGGCCAGCCCTTCCCGCGAACCGCCGAGACCGTGGGAGAGAATGACGGCCGGTGCCGGGCCGCTGCCAGCGGGCTCGCGGATCAGGACGGGGATGTCGCGCGCGCGGGCCGCGTCGCGCCAGGTGGTGCGGGATTCGGTGATGCGGGCCTCCATCGGCCCCAGGGAAGCCGGGCTTGTGGCCGAAGGCGTGGCAGCACAGCCGGGCGCCGCAAGGAAAGGCAGCAGGGCCGGCGCGGCGAAAACCGCGCGGCGGGTCAGAGCGGGATGTCGTAGGTCCGCCAGGGCGTCAGCTTCGCGACCCGGTCGTAAACCGCGCGGGCGCGGTGGTTGTCCTCGGCGGTGATCCAACGAATGACGCTCCAGCCCTTCCGGCGGCCTTCCTCGGCGATGGCTTCGATCAGCGCGTCGGCCACGCGCTTCCCGCGCATGTGGGGATCGACGAAGAGATCGTCCAGATAACCGCCGGTGCTGGCCGAAAGGGGGCGGGCGAAGGCGCGGAAATGCGCGAGGCCGACGGCGCGGCCCTCCGCATCCTCCGCCACGAAACCATTGGTCTCATGCGCGGGATCGTGGATCCAGGACCAGACGCGGTCGCGCATTTCCGGTGTCTGCGTCACGCGGTAGAACTCCGCATAGCCCGCATAGAGCCGGTCCCAGTCGGCCCGGTGGCGCTGCTCGACGGGAATCACACGAATCTCGCTCATGGCGCGTCCTTCAGGCAGAAATCGAGGCGACCGGCAGCCTTCAATGCCAGCAGCAGGGAAGCGGTGTGCATGGCCTGGGGCATCAGGCCATCCACCAACCCCTCCAGCACGCGCGCGAGGGGCCACAACTCCACCGTGATGTCCTCGCCCACCTCATGGGCAGTGGGATGGGTCAGGGTGGCGCCGGGGGCCAGCACGGTATGCGCGTGGTTGCGATGCGTCGCGGTGTTGGGGCTCAGCGAGCCGAGATAGCGGTATTCGGGCGCCGTATGGCCGGTTTCCTCGCGCAGCTCGCGCGGGGCGGCGACTGTCGGGTCCGCATCCGTTCGGTCGATGGCGCCCGCTGGCAGCTCCAGTGTCCAGGCCTGGGCGCCGTGCCGGTACTGGCGCACCAGCACCAGCTCATCCGCACTCGTGATCGCCACGACATGCACCCAGTCCGGATAGGTCAGGGTGTAGAAGGGATCGAGCACATTTCCGCGCGAATCCCGCACCGCATCCGCCGTGACGTCGATCCAACGGTCACGGAGCGCGGTGCGGGAGGAGAGAACCTCCCAAAGGGGAGGCGCCGTCACTCCGCCGCCACCTTCGGCGGTTCCATGTAGGCCTCCAGCGGCGCGCAGGTGCAGGCGAGGTTGCGGTCGCCATACACATTGTCCACCCGCTTCACCGGCGGCCAGTATTTGTGGGCCGCGATCCAGGGGCGCGGGAAGGCGGCCTCCTGGCGGGAATAGGCGTGCGTCCAGGTCTCCGCCGTCACCTCCTCCGCCGTATGAGGGGCGTTCTTCAGCGGGTTGTCGGTGCGGTCCGCCCTGCCCTGCTCCACTGCGCGGATCTCGGCGCGGATGGCGATCATGGCGTCCACGAAGCGGTCCAGCTCCTCCTGCGGCTCGCTTTCGGTGGGCTCCACCATCAGCGTGCCGGCCACCGGCCAGGACATGGTCGGCGCGTGGAAGCCGTAATCCTGCAGGCGCTTGGCGATGTCCTCCACCAGCACGCCGCCGCCCTGCTGGAAGCCGCGGCAATCGAGGATGCACTCATGCGCCACCATGCCCTGCTTCCCGCGATAGAGGACGGGGTAGTGGCCATCCAGGCGCTTCGCCACATAATTGGCGTTGAGGATCGCGATCTCCGTCGCCCGCGTCAGCCCTGCCCCACCCATCATGCGGATATAGGCGTAGGAGATCGGCAGGATGCAGGCACTGCCGAAAGGCGCGGCGGAGACGGGGCCGAAACCCGTCGCCGGACCGGCCTCGGCCAGCATCGGGTGGTTCGGCAGGTGCGGCGCCAGATGCGCCGCGACGCCGATGGGGCCGACGCCCGGCCCGCCACCGCCATGCGGGATGCAGAAGGTCTTGTGCAGGTTCAGGTGGCACACATCGGCGCCGATCGCGGCCGGGCTGGTCAGGCCGAGCTGCGCGTTCATGTTGGCGCCGTCCATATAGACCTGCCCGCCCGCCTCATGGACGGCATCGCAGATCGCGCGGATGCCCTCCTCGAACACGCCATGCGTGCTAGGATAGGTGATCATCAGCGCCGAGAGTTTCTCCGCGTGCTGATCGATCTTCGCGCGCAGGTCGTCCAGATCGACATTGCCGTCGCGGTCGCAGCCCACCACCACCACGCGCATTCCGGCCATCACGGCCGAAGCCGGGTTGGTGCCGTGCGCGGAAGACGGGATGAGGCAAATGTCGCGATGCCCCTGCCCGTTCGCCCGGTGCCAGGCGCGGATCGCCAGCAGCCCGGCATACTCGCCCTGGCTGCCCGCATTCGGCTGCAGCG
>DATCMG010000239.1:0-2891 GCA_036563555.1 Roseomonas sp.
TGCCCGGGACGGCTTCACCTTCATCGGGACCAGCGACTTCGACGCCGCCGGGCAGCTGCGCTACTTCCAGGAGGGTGGCAACACCATCGTGGAAGGCAATGTCGACGGCGCCGGTGGGGCGGAGTTCCAGATCCAGCTCACCGGTACGCTGGCCCTGCTGAGCACGGACGTCATCCTGTAGTGCTCTTCCTACATCCGTAAAAAACGACCGGGGCGCCACAAGTGGCGCCCCCAGTTCTTATGAGCCGTCCCGCTGACAGGGTCCCTTGGTCGCGTTTATCTCTGGGCGCACGCCTCTTGTGACCACGTCCGGACCGCCCTGGCACGAGCGCTCCTGTATGGACTCTGGCCTGAGCGCCTGGCCGCGAACACTTGTCGCGGCTCAGCGGCAACGCCCGCTGCCGAGTCTATGACCGAGGCAACAAGGTGCCGCGCTCGATCCAAAAGGACGCCCGACTTGGGCACGATGGATCTGTCAGCTCTCGCGCCAGTGGTGCCCGGATTGGCGAGGTGGAGCAGGCGTGGATAGGCTCCTGAGAGGTTGAAGGGCGGCTGGGAGCCAGGGATTGGGCCTGGCCGCCGGTCAGAGCAAAGCCGACCGGATTACCGAGTGCATCCACGAGGGCGTGGATCTTGGTGCTCAGGCCACCCTTGCTGCGCCCGATGGCCTGCTCGCAACCCCTTTTTTATGTGCCCCCGCAGCGTGCTGGTGAGCGCGCACCGCCGTGCTGTCGAGCATGGCGTATTCATGTCCGCCTCCGCCGAGAAGTGCCGGAGCAGGCGCTCCCACACGCCACCCTTGGCCCAGCGGCTGAAACGTGTATGCACCGCCTTCCACGAGCCGAACCGGTCCGGCAGGTCGCGCCAGGGAATACCGGCGCGGTAGCGATACAGCACCGCCTCGACGAACAGGCGGTTGTCGCGCGCCGTCATGCCGACATGACCAACCCGGCCGGGCAGCAGGCCCTCGATCCGGGTCCACTGATCGTCACGCAACGCGTATCGCCGCATTCTCCGGCTGCTCCACCACTTGCCGGCACCCTATGAATCACCCTCGGACCATCCTGGGAATCCCTCATCTGAGGACACGCCCCTAGTCGGGCAGTCGGGAGCCCTTCGTCATGCCATGGGGTGGGAACATGAAAGACCGCTATGCCGAGAACACACCGGAGGCCGCCATCTACTGCGTGATATAGCCAAGCGCCGGATCCGCTGGGGGCACCTGATCTGGATTGTTGCTGGCGCATACTTTTTCGGCGTCGCGACCGGAGCGTCCTTCGGATGATCCCGCCGTCGCTTATTCCTTGTTGACATAGGGTGGCGGCAGGCGGCCCATGTCGAGCCAGGCATCCACCAGACGCACGTTCAGCCGCTTATCTCGAACCCCGACAAAGACTGTGACTTGGCGTGGATGGGCAGCAATGGGGCGCAGGCGTGCCCCTAGAGGCTTCCGATCCGGGCCAAACGCCTCAGGCACGCCGGGCAGGTGACCTCCTCTGCCGGAGGCTCCGCCCACTCGGACCCCGCGCCGGGTTCGGCGGCGCACAAGGCCATTCGACAGTTCGGCGTCACGGCATGGAAGACCGGCGCGCGCCCACGGCTTGGTCGGCCCGCTTTACGGAGAGCTACGAAGGCACGGCCGGATGCGGAAAGAGCGTTCGAGGCCATAGGCTGAGATGACCGATGCCGAAACGAGTGGTCAACCGCCCTACAGTTGTCTTAGAGCGAGCAGAGCTCGCGCATCCGACGCAGTTGCACGGTTCACAATGCGGAGTAGCAGGATGGGGTCCTCCATTTCCCTGCGCGACCGCGTCTTGCTCCTGGTGGGCTTCGCCGCGGAGCTACGTCGGAGTGATCGTGGCTCCGGCAACACTCGATAGACCATCAATCATGTCAGACAAAGGTCTGAACCGCGTACGACCTCAGTCGCATGAAACCAAACTTCTGGCCGTATGGCACACAGGGATGGTCTGACTACAAACAATCCTCATCCGCATAATGTCGCGCATTGCGCGGAGGTATTCGCGGTTGAGACGAAGCCGTCGAGATGTGTGTGAGGATGCCGGGCATGGATACGAGCACCAGTGTCGGAAAATCTCGCGGCAGTCAGAGATTTCACGGTCGAGCTAAAGTCGTCGCTTTTGCGCTGTTCGGCGTCTCGGCGTTGACGCTGAGTGGCGGCACGGAACCGGCAAACGCCCAGAGCCCGGCCTGTGTGCGCGAACTCACGGCGGATGTCGTGGCCCTGGACCAGGCGGTGCAGTTTAACCGCTACGGCGCGCACCACCCGGGCTACATGATCTACGCACTGCGCGAAGATGTGGTCGCGAAGGACGGCGGCACGTCGTTGAGCGCTGGCCGGGTGAAGCTGCGCGAGGACAAGCGCCCACGGCCCCTCGTGCTCCGGGCCAATGTCGGCGACTGCCTGACGATCAACTTCCAGAACCTGCTCGGCTCTTCGCCTCTATCCGTGCCGGGTGTGTCGGTGGACCAACCCGCCACGCGCGCTGCGGGACTGCACGTCGCGGGCTTAGATTATGTCGGCGGGATCAGTGCGGATGGCGCGAATGTCGGCCTCAACGCTTCCAGCCTGGCGCTTCCCGGGGGCCAGAAAACCTACAAGCTACATGCGACGCGCGAAGGCGTCTTCGGCTTCTACAACTCCGCGGTGCAGACTGGCGGCGAGAGCAATATCGGGTCCTCGGCCTTCGGCATGTTCGGCGCCATCGCCGTGCAGCCAGCCGGCGCGGAATGGTACCGCAGCCAGGTCAGCCGCGAGGAACTCGACCTTGCCACGCGCCGCGATCCGGCCAATGGCAACGCGTTGAAGACGCTGACGACGGGCCATCCGGATATCGACTACAACGCGGTCTACCCCTCTGGCCACAAGT
>DATCMG010000118.1:0-2547 GCA_036563555.1 Roseomonas sp.
TGCTGCACGGGGGCCGCGCCGCACCACTCGCCACTGATGCCACTGCTACGCTGCGGCGTGATTCGGTTTCCTCCCAACCCGTGGACGCGGTGGTGCTGGAGGAGTGGCTGACCAACCCGCCGGAGGCGCGGATGTCAGCGAGCTTCGACGGGCTGGAGTTCCACCCGAACGAGGCCACCCTGTTCCTCCTGCCGGATGAGCAGCGCTCCGCCACCGCCGTGGTGTTCAAGCGCCTCGCCGGCGACGCCTATGACCGCACCCTGGTCGAGCGCGCCCATGCCGACATTGACATCCGCTGGAATGCAGGCCGGAAGCCCAGCTTTCTGCGCGCCGGCCCGGAGATCGCGTTGCAACTCGTCGCCTTCGCCGAGGCTCAGACCGGCAAGAAGGCTCAGGTCACGCCGCAGCAACGGTTGCTCCTGGAAGCCGGCGAGGCGCTGAGCCCGGTGCCGCCGAAAATCTGGAACGCAATGCCGCCCATCGTGATCATCACGGCCGGCAAGTCGGGCTTCAAGATGGGGGAGCCGAATTTCCTCTCGCGCCGCCAGGTGATCCTGAAGGGGCTCGCCGCCGTGTGGTGGGGGCGCACGCAGATTTATGTCGAAGCCTACAAGGCCTGGCGGGCCGATCCGTCGAACGCCACGCTCATGGCGGCCGGCAATGCGTTGTCGAACCTCATCAACGAATTCGACCCCTATGCCGATGCGCTGCGCGCCATTCACGACGATGCGGCGCTGATGAAGGAGACCGGCTGGCAGATGCTGTGGCCGCCGGGCAAGGACGGCCGCAAGCCCTTGCTCCAGGACATCAACGACGCCGAAGCGGTGGCCTTCACCCGCTACGCCGCGAGCCAGCCGCACGACCTGATCGCTCGTTTGCAGGGCGACGCGGCGGCCCGACGCAGCCTGCTCCGCGGCTTCGTGGACTTCCGGGGCCGGCTGCAGCCGGGCGATGGCGACCAGGACCTCTCCGTCACCCCCTCCACCTACAACGCGGCACCGCTGCCGGTGCGGATGGATTCCTACCCGCGCATCATGCCGCCGCTCTTCGCCGCAGCCACCGGCGCCACCACCACCTTCGTTGCCAATGTCCGCTTCCCCGACATGTACGAGGCGATGTCGCACGCCTTCGGCGGCTGGTTCTACAAATGGGAAGCGCTTCGCGTGCCGGGCGACGACATCGCCAATCTCGGCAACCTCACCATCCCGCCTGAAACGCCCTCGGGCTGGGACGTGTTCAAGCAAACCATCTCGCGCGACGTGGAATACGCCGAAGAGGACATGGAGCGGATGCGGAGCATCTCGCGCCTCACCGATGTATTCGGGCCGCCCGGGATCAGTGCGGAGAGCCTCGTTGCGGCGAATCTCATCATGGATGTCGTCGGCACGGTCTTCAAATCGCTCATCCGCGCCCTTACCAGGCCGGATCAGGAATTCGACGTGCCCTTCAACACGTCGGGCCTCTACCTCATCCGTTGCCATGTCGGCCCGGAACTGAAGAATACGGCCCAGCTGGCGCAGTTCCGGCGCGCGCCGGCCGTCGCCTGGATGCCGGTCTATGCGCAGTCGCCGCGCAGCCTGGCCGAGGACCGGGCGCGGATGGAAGTGGCCGGGCGCGCGGATGCGGAGACACGCCTCGCCGATCTGCGGAAGCAACTCGCCGGGTCTCTCCCGGATGAGGAACGGGCCAGGCTGCTGAAGGAGGCGGAGGATCTCGACCTCGCCCTGCACGGCAACACCCTCGTCCTCCTCCGGTCGCAGCGCGCCGCGCTCGACGCGCAACGCGCCCGCATCGAGGCCGGAAGCCCGACGAGCGAGGATCTCGGCGTAAGCCTCTCCTCCCTGCGGGAGCAGATCAAGCAGCTCGACCTGCTGATCGGGATGCGGGGGGACCGCGCGAAGAAGCTCGGCGCCGCACCGCACCGGATCACCGCCGTGCTGGCCAAGGATGATGGCACCGTCATCAGCCTGACGATCGAAGCGGCGTTGCTCGACGCCAAGGGACCGCATTGGTACGTCTCCGACCTCACCTCGCCGAAGAGCGGCCACAAGGATGCTGTTGGCGAAGGCAAGCTCGCCATAGGCAGCCCGAACGAGGACAGCATCCTCGCCGCGCTGAAGAAGCTGCTGGAGAGCGAGAGCGGCTATGGCCGCGGCCAGCTCTCCGTCTGGTTCCCGCCCGGCCTCGCCGTGAATCCCAAGGGCCGGCTACGGACGATCCGCATCGCGACGGACGAGGCCGGCATCGCCATGCACGGCATCGAGAGCATCAGCACCCTGCTCTCCATCGCCGCCGTCGTCGCCGCCCCCTTCACCGGGGGCGGCTCGCTCGTGCTGCTGATGCCGGCCGGGCTCATCGGCGCCGTTCCCTCCGCATACCGGCTGATCCACCGGGCCGAAATGGGCACGCTGCGCTTTGACCTCGAGACCGCCATGCAGGTGCTGGACATCGCGACCGCGGCGCTGCAGCTCGGCGAACTCGGCGCGGGCGCGAAAGCGGTCGCGAAGGCCGGCACGAAGTCCGGGCTGCGCTGGGCCGTGTTCGAAG
>DATCMG010000119.1:0-24018 GCA_036563555.1 Roseomonas sp.
GAGACCTGCAAAATGAACGGCGTCAACCCGCAGCTCTACCTCGCCGACCTGCTGACCCGCCTCGTCAACAACTGGCCACAGAGCCGCATCGACGAACTCATGCCCTGGCACTGGGCACCCGAAAAACCAGCCGAACCGCCACCAGCCAAATGAAGGGCCCAGAAGCTGCGCTTACGTTCAAAGCCGACTGAAGAGGCTCCTGCGGCGCCCCAGCGCCACGGCCGTCTCACCCGCTGCGCCCTGAACGGCAGTGAATCGGGCAGGCTGCTGCCGCCTTGGTCCCCAACATCAGCCCCCTTCTGTCCAAGGCTCAGTCCAAGCGGAGGTCGATGATCATGCCCTTCTCGGAGGCACGCGGGTAGACGCAACAGTAGCTGTATCGCCGTTGCAGGTCGGGACGCTCCCATAGGGCCGCCTTGGGCTGCCTGAAGTTGAAGTACAGCGTCTTGGGCCGCTGGGGATCAGCCACCAGGATACGGGAGATTGTCTCCTCGTCGGGATGGCCGTGGCGGGTTCCGTTCGTGGAGAACGCGAAGCGCGGACAATCAATCATGCGCAGCAGCGCCGGGCTGGTGTTCGCCTTGCTGCCGTGGTGGGACACCTTGAGGCAGTCCAGGCGGTAGGGATTGTCCTTACTTGCGCCGAGCCGACCCAGAGCCTCCTCGAGCTCCTCAGAGTGGGCATCGGCCCCCATCAGCACCTTGCGCCCGTCATACTCCGCGACAAAGGCGATGCTGGAGCCGTTAGGTGTCGTGTCGTCGGGCTTGTACCGGGTCGCGGCGAGACTTTCAGGGTTGGGAACGCCCATTCTCTCGCGACCCTCGGCGAGTACCTCCTCGACTTCCTCTGGGTCGGCCGTCGACATCCCCGCCTTGCGGAGCTCCCTGTCCCAATCGGGGATGAGCTCCCTTAGCTTGCGGTCGGACGGCGAGAGGAGGGTTATCTCGAGTCCTCCCACTAGGCGGATCGGTCCTATGGCCTCGGGGCTGTCGGTGGACACCACACCACTGGCGAAGTGAGCGTTCCAGGGCCACCGCGCCGTCAGCAGGCCCTCGGTCACCCTCTCGGCCTGCTTCGCTCCTAGCGCTTCCCTCGCGTCGGAGCTGCGCTGCTCCGCCCGTGCGAGCTGCTCCCTCGCGTTGAACCAGACGTTGCGCGCGGAGAAAGGGGGCTCGGCTTCCCCGAACAGCGGAACCGCCCCTTCGATGTGGTCGGCGTCGATGTGTGTGATCACGAGCAGATCCAGGACGCTAATGTCTGCGAGCGTCGGCCTGAGGGCGCGGTAGTCGCGCGTTCGCCCTAGGTCAACGAGGGCGGTCCTTGTCACGTCGCCTCGGCTCCACCTGAGGAGCAGTGCATCTCCGTCGGACGCTGGGTTCATGGTGAGCGTGAAGCTGGAGGTTACCATGTCCTCCTCATCTCACCCGTATGACGGTGAAGGGCTGCTGCGGATCCACAAGCTGGGCGAACCTCCGGGCAGTCACTCGCCGTTCCATCAACTCAGCGTCGCTTCCCGGCAAGCTCTCGAGGCTTCGAGCGAGCCAATCGGCCGAGAGTGAAAAAAATGGCGCGCCCCTGTCGAAGCCCATCAGGAGCCATCGTCTTGCTTCGGCCACTTGCTTAGCGCTTCTTGCACGGGTCAGCAGGCGCCGCCCTAGGATGATTGGGCCGTCCGGCAAGCATGGAAACCAATTGCTGAGGTTGTGCAGCCATGGGTCCCAAAGCTTATCTGCGGCCGGATCGGCTAAGCCGACTGCAACCAGCGCCGCCGCAGTCGCCGCTATCGGGTTTGCAAGCTTCCGCTCGAGAGCTTCCAGATACTCCGACGCCTCCAAGACTGCCTTGGCCGAGACAAAGTCCCTTTTGGTCAGGAACCCCAACAAGCTCATCCACCGGTCACTCTCGACGACGACGTGGGCGAGCGGAGCATGCTGCTCCGAGGAATGTTGCAGCAGCAAGTGAACCGACCAGGCTTGGTCCCCTCTCAATGTCTCCGGAGTGTGTGGCACCACAGCAAGTTCGGCGCGGTCCCCAGACCTGACGCTCAGAAAAAGTGGTCTCTGGAAGACGGGATCTTCTCGCCGTCTGCGGGCGACTTTGATGTCTAGGCGCCGGAACCGAGCGTCGGCTATAGCTTCACGAACATCAAACGGCGTGCCGACGCCGGCATCTTTGCTGAGGTCCAGCCTCATCTCCTGTCCCCTACCATTCACCGCAACGCCCAGGAGCTTGGTGCTGCTCTTGGCAGGAACATCTATGTCGATGAGGCCCATAATGGTGGCAGCCACCAGCCACTTGTGGGGCGGAGTCGGAAACTTGAATTCGACTGTGACGCGGCGGCCTTCCTGAACGACCACTTGTTCGCTCCTTGGGTCCGCTCCAGGCGCGCGAGCGGTCACGACGTACTCGCCCGAGCGAAGCATGAACTCGGAGGCTGTGTTGAAGGCGCTGACATGCTTCTTAACCGATTTAGACCCGGAGTCGGTCGAAAGGATCTCTAGGCTGACAGAAGGTGCGGTGGAGTAAGGGCCGCGAACAAAGACGACGAGGACCGGGAGTACCGGGTGGCTTCGCCCCTGAAGGACTAACCTCTTCACCTCAAGATCGAAGTTGAAAGGCGGGTCCACTGCGCCGGGCCTGCGCACGGCTTTCCCCGCTGGGAGATCGGCGATCCCGCCTGGAACGACGACGGAGGTCACAGCGGACCGCTGCCTGAATTCGACGAAGGCTGCAGAGCCCCGCAGTGTGAGCGCGACAGGTTGCATCTCCGTCGTGCTCACCATCTTCGCCATGAGCTTCGTGAGAGGCGGCAGGCGGGCGACCGCGAACGGGTCGTTCGGCTGCGGCCGGACACTTAGCTCGCTCCCATGCTCGGGTGAGAGGATGATGGAGGCGTCTTTCCACAGGGCCGCGTTCTCGCACGAGAAGTAGATCGGCACTTCCTTGGGTTCGCCGGGATGGGTAATCGTAAAGCTGCTTGTCACCCGCCCGCTCGGGGCTTGCAGGCGCTCGCCCGGCAATCGGTGGAGCGCGAGCAACCTAGTCAGCCGGTCGATAAGCAGGCCAGGACGAACCGGCCAGTCGTCGTCGGCAGGGTCGGCGGCTGCTCCATTGAGGCACTGGATAAGCGCGTCGGCGAACAGCGTCGTCCTGTTCTTGCGGCCGGTCGCCTCCTCCCCCTGGCTTGTGGCGAAGATAAGCCACTGCCTGCGGGTCTCGCCGTGGTCGCCGAGTGGTTTCTTGAGGACGAGCAGGGGTGTCCCGAATTGCGTGTCGAACGGAAGGTCAAGGTTGGTGGGGGTCCGGCAGCAGTCAAAGAGGAGAAGCTGCTGGACGGCGGTCGCGTTCTCGAGCGATCCGACGAGTTGCCCGACCTCAGACATGCCTGCCGTCGCGTCCATCGCGTCTGAGTCGAAATCCTCAAGCAGGATGCCTGTCTGGTTGCGCGAACTCTCCCCGTGGCAGGCAACGTAAAGAAACGCTAGGTTATCCTTGTGGCTGTTAATACGGTTCAACCAGGATCGCATCGCTCGCCTCACCTCCGCGAAGGTCCCGCGTGGAACGGGGCCGCCCCCGACCATCGAAGGGTTCGCTCCCGGCTCACTCAGGACGACCGCCACGCTCCCGAGGGGGCATGCCGGATGTCTGAAGCGTCCTCGCGCGAGGTCGGTGAACCAGGATGAGAACTCGCGAGCCGAGACCGTCGGCGAGGTAAGGGGGGAGAGTCTACCCGAGCGGTAGTCGCCGATACCCACGATGAGGACATGGGTGGCAGGCATCTGGGCGAGGGCTTGGTCGAGGTAGACGAGCCCGTCCTCTCGTAGCGGGTCATCCGGAGCGAGCAGCATCGTCAGGCCAGCGGGGCCGGCAGGGGAAGGGCCGTCGGCGGCTCGGCGTTTGGCACGACGTAGCTCCTCATCGCCATGTCCATCATGAGCCATCCCCAGTTTATCAGCTGGCCCTGCTCCTCGTCGGAGAATGGATCTAGCCGCGTCCTGATGCGCGCGAGGCGTGAGGTGACGTCGAACGAGACCTGGATCTTGCGCCTCGCCGGGTACCCCGTGACGTCACCATCGATTCCACCGTAGGCAACCTTGCGCCCGGACGCGGCGGCCTGCGCAAAGAGCAGGCGCTTGCGCAGGGCGCGTGCCTGGTCCGTGGCGATGTCGAGTGCCCTCATCGACTGCTTCAGCCAATGGCCGCTTGCCTCCTCGGCCATCGCGAACGGAGCCCCTGCATCGCTCACGATGACCGTCTCGAAGTCGTCCACCGGCTCGAGGCCGAGATTGTCGTATGCGCCACCGTCCGTCAGCGACAGGGTGCGGGTGTATGCCGGGTCGCCCCAGTAACGGGCTCCCTCCAGATGCACCCAGGCGTCCGGATCCACGTCAATGGTGACCGGGGAGAGGACGGGCGGGAACGCGCTGGAAGCGGCCACTGCCACCGACACTCGGATGTCGGGCCTTGGAACCTCGCCGATCAGGTGGTCCGCGAGGCGCATCTTGGAAAGGCGCACGAGCCGCCCGGTCTGCAAATTCGTCGCGTTGAAGATGAACTGAGGCTCGTCCGGAAGCTCTTGCAGCGACTTGCCGTAATAGAGTTCGTCGTAGATGTCCGCCAGCACGTCGCCGATGGACTTGCCCGGAGTCAGGACTCCCCAGCCGATCGCCGCCTTGTCGATGGACCGCCGGCAGAACGCCCGAAGCGGCTGGATCACCTTCTCGTCCAGGTCGGTGAAATTACGGTCTTTCCGGGTCAGCGTTGGCCAGGCCACCGCAAGCATCCCGGCAGCGATGGAGCCGCCGGACACGCTCGAGATGCGGCCGATGCGTGTCAGGTAACCTAGCTCGTTTAGGCGCAGCAAGGCCCCACAGTGGAAGAGGGTTGCACGGAATCCGCCCCCCGAAAGAGCCAACGCCGTAGATGCTCGGCTGACCCGAGTCGACACTTGTTGCAACTCGCTCGCCATAAACCCCGCCCCTTCTCAGCGCGGGAGTGTTGCAGGACATCGGTAGGAAATGCAGCAGGAATCCTCGCCCGACGTCCTCGATCCTATGACGATGATGCGGTGAGCTGGATGCCGACGGACTCCAAGACCGGCCTCTTCGGAACTTTGCCGGCGCAAATGGCGGCGGCGCGGCGGGTGGGAGTTCCGCGGCTGCGCCAGGCCGAGCGGCGACAGGTGAGTTTGCGTCCGATCAGTCTTGAGGACCTGCTGCCGCCCGATCACCGGGCACGCTTCGTGTGGGCCTTTGCCGAGCGGCTCGACCTCACCGCGTTGTACCGCGCGATCAAGGCGGTCGAGGGCTATCCCGGTCATCCACCGGCCGACCCACGCATTCTGTTGGTGCTCTGGCTCCTCGCCACGGGCGAGGGCGTGGGTAGCGCGCGCGAGCTGGACCGGCTGTGCCGCGAGCACATCGGCTTCGAGTGGATGTGCGGCGGGGTCGGCATGAACCATACCACGCTCGCCGGGTTCCGGGTCGCGCAATCGCTGGAACCCTCCCATCCGAAGCCACTTCCAGCAGTTCACCGTCCGCGGCAGGCCCAAGAAGGTCGCACTCGTCGCTTGCATCCGAAAGCTTCTTGGCATCCTCCACACCATCGTCAGGACCCATCAGCCATGGCGCGCCGCTTGACCCGCAACACGGTCGCTCAGGGCCCTTCTGCTCGCTCTCCTCGCCAGCCTCATCCACGCAATCGCCCAGCCACACCGCCTCCCAGTTGAAGCCCGGGCGGCCTGAGCAGGTTCTTCAAGACTGGCCACGTAGCCGATCGTGGTCTCGGCAAAGCGCTTTCGCTTGGAGGCCTTTTCCTCTCCCTTCGGTAGGCGGGAGATGCCGTGGCGGGCGAGGCAGGGGTGGAGTGCACTGCGGGAGAGTGTCGGGATGGTGTCGCGGAAGCAGCCCAGGACATCGTCCAGCGGCAGAAGAGTGCGCCGTCGGAAAAAGATGCACCATTACTCTCCGGGACCCAACACTTCCGCCGGGTCACCTCGTCAGGGCACCTTGCTCACTCAAGAGCTTATCTCGAGTTTGGCCATCAAGCGGCATGGCAGATGGCGTAGACCAAGGCGTGCTGGAGTGCTGGGCGAGGTTTCGCGCTGTGGCCGTTGTGCCGTGATGTGAGCAAACCCTGCTCGTGCCAGATATGACGTCGCACGGCGGCGAGGGTGTCGCTGAAGGTCGGGCGTTGCTTGCGGTACCAGGCGCTGCTGGCTGCGGCCTCTCGCTCTGAGGGCCTGAGCTGCGCGGCCAGGAGGGTGACGAGGGAGAACAGGCCGAGCAGGCAGGGTGTGGTGCGGGCGATCGCCTTGTCCGACCACTGTCGCTGGGTCTCGACGCCCAAGTGGCCGCGGACTTCCCGGAACGTGACCTCCAGCTGCCAGCGCTGCGCGAACCAGCGGACGATCTGCAGAGGCTCTTGCGCCAGGTTGGTGCAGAGCAGGGCCTGCGGGTCGAAACGCCGGCTGGGGTCGCGCAGCAGCACCCAGCGGACCGGCACGGCTGGCAGGCCGCTGTGGCGCCAGACGGCGGTATCGGAGCAGATCTCCACCACGCGCTCGCCCTCACCATACCAATCGGGGACGGTCAGGCGCTGCCAGGCCGTGGCCTGGTCGGCCAGCACCTGAGCCAGCCTTGGCAGCCGCTCGCCCCTGGTGCGAGGCCGACCGACGGTCTTGGGCTCGCGCGGCGGGGCAGGCAGGTAGAGTGCGGCGTCAAGCCGCAGGCGGGTGACGCAGATCACGCCCTGACGGACAAGGCTGGCGAGGAGCTCAAGAGCGGCGAAACCGCTGTCGGCCACCAGCACCAATTCGCGCCCGGGCAGCCAGCGTCTGGCCTGCAGGACCAGCTGGCGCGCCCAATCCGTCAGCTTCTTGTGCCGCCGGCCATGCTCGCGGGAGTACCGTTCCGAGGGGGCGAGTGCCGTCAGGAACGGCAGCGCCCAGACCCGCTTGGCCCAGGGAATGGGGACCAGCAGCATCAGGCTGAGCCAGCGCAGGCCACTCGCCTTGACGAAGTGGCCGTGGCTGGAGCGGATCGGGTCGCGATAGATGCCCTTGGCGCTGATCCGCTTGCCGCGCCGGCGCTCGATGGTGTCGTCGATACCCAACACCACCGGCCCGCGCGGCACAAAGGCCTCCAGCAGCAGCCCGAGCAGCACCTGTGCTGCCGCCCGGCTGCTCCAGGCGGCGCGGTTCAGCACGCGATGGTAGTTGACGAACCGCCGCTCCCGGCAGAGCCTGCTGATGCGCAAGATGCTGGTCACCGTGCGCTGGCCAGGCACCAGAATGGCGCCCATCAGCAGCACCTGGGCGTGGCGCCAACTCCGTTGCTGGAAGAGCGACGCGAAGCATAGGATCACCGCGGCGAAGCGGGCTTGCAGGCCCAGCATGGTGGCGGTCCTTTGGCGGGGGGGGGGACGGCACCAGTCTAGCCGACCTCCCGCTCCGCCACCTCAGGCCCGAAAATGGCCAAACTCGAGCTTATCCGAGGTGTCCACCTTCCCGGGGGAGGGTCAGGCGCGCGAGCAACCGATCGCAAGTCACTCCGGCAATGGCTGCGGGCCGGCTCTTCAAACGGGGTTTGAGCCGCTGCAACCGTCAATGCTTGTGCTCGACGCTACGCAGCCGTTATATATGGGTCGTCAACGTACCATGGTTTATTCCAATGGACGAGGTTGAGCTTCCCTTCCTGCCCGGCGACACTGGGCTCGGCGAGGCCATCGAGACCTTGCGCCGGACGCGCGCCAATGCGCTTGTCACCAAGAATGGCGGCCAGCCTTTTATGCTGCGCGCGATCGACCTGACCGAGCGATGGAACGCGCTGGCCGATGAGGACCAGCAGAACCCGGCGGCGACGCGACTCGGCGCGGTATTGCCGCGGACGCGGCAGCCAGAGCTGCCGGAGCCGGTCGCTCTGGCTGAGGCCGGTGCTGTGGTGCTCGCCACCGACGCCATGCGCGGAATGCTGCATAAGATGTTCTCCGATAGCGACACACGACATGCCGTGCGAGCTGTACTCGGTGGGGTGGCTAAGGTGGTCACCGCATCGGAAGAGTTCGCGCACGTGCTACGCGGCCGTTACCAGATGCCGCCCACGATCCTGCGCTGCGCGGGCGAGCCCGTGCACTACTGGGAGTCGAGCGAACTAGATGACCCCGCGCGTTGCAACAAGCCGCACGGCGCGCCCATCCTGCGGGACTGACGCGCGGTGCTCAATGCTTTCAACAGTGCAGTCAAGGCTTTCGAGGGCTTTTTCTCAAAGCTCTTCTGGTTCGGCGTCTTTTTGCCCGTCGCACTCTTCGCCACCCTACATCTCGGCCTCGCCACGCTGACCTTTAACGGCGTGTGGAAGGCGGTGAGCGGGCCAATCACGGAGACCGGCTGGCTCGCTGGAGCGATCATCGGCTTGATCGTGCTTGCCTTCCTGATCTCGCCCCTGCTGCCGCTGCTACGCGGCCTGCTTGACGGCTCACTGCTGCCGGCTTGGCTTTGCACTCGGCTCGTCAAGCTGCGCGTCAAGGCGGTGCAGCAACGCCGCGCGGCGCTGCAGGAGACGCTTGATACGGCCGGCGGCATCAATCAGCTCGCCGGGAAGAAGGACCGGATGCAGGCCGCCTATACCGCCGGGGCGGAGCTGCTGGAGGCGGGAAACGAAGCCGTGATCACTGAAGCGGAAAAGGCCGTCACCGCGGCAGACGCCCTGCTGCGGCACGCCAAGCTGCCGGATTTAGCGACGCTGGAGGCTGCGATCGCGGCGGTGGAGGCCGCCTTCGGCGTAAATAACCCGGACCAGAAGAAGCTGCGCACGCTGAAGCCGAACGCGGCGCCAGCCGAGCTAGAGCTGGCGAAGCGCACCGGCGCGGCGGGCGACGCGCTCGAGACCGTGCTGCGCAACGCTGCCGACGAGGCCGCCGGCCGCTACGAGGCGGCGAAGGAGCGGCTGCGCGGCGTGCCGACCGACGTAGCGGTGCAGGCCACCCGCATGGGCGATGCGCGCCGCGCGGCGGAGCGCTATGCGATGGACGCCTATGGCGTGGAGTTCGCCTTCCTCCGCCCCCGGCTGCTGATCCATGTGCCGAAGGACAACTCGCTAGTGGCGGAGCGGCTGACGGCGGCGCAGGCGGCGCTGGATTCGGCGGTGATGGCGGTCTTCCTGGCCTGCACGCTCTTCGTGTGGCTGCCGCTGCTTGCAGTGTATGGGCACTCCGTGCCGGTGCTGCTACTGGTCGCCTTCGGCGCGCCACTGCTGGTCTGGGGCGGGCTGGGGCTGGTGGTCGAGGCGCAGTTTGGCCTCGGCGAGGCCTTCAACTTGGCCGTGGACCGCCACCGCTTTGACGTGCTGAGGGAGCTGCGCCAGCCCATACCGGCGAGCCGCAGCGCCGAGCGTGCGCTCTGGATGCGCCTAGCGGAAGCGGAGGCCGACCACCGCCTGGCCGAGCTCTACTACGTGCCGGAGAAGGCGGGATGAGGGTTGCTGCCGCGCTGGCTTACCTGCTGCTTGTCGGGGTGCTGGTCTGGCTGGTGGCCGGGCGCGCGGCGCCGCCTTCGCCCGCGCTGGTGGCGGCGCGCAACCTGCCGCCGAACAGCTTGGTGTTGCCGGGTGACCTGCGCCCGGCCGGGGTGCCCTCGCCCACGGTGCTGGACGGGCGCTATCTCGGCCCCGGCGCGGAGATCTCGGTCGGCGCGGCGGCCCCGGCGGAGCGCTTCGCCGCCGCGCCGAACCTCTGGCCCGAAGCGCGGCAACTACTGCTAGCGCTGCCGCTGCCCGAAAGGCTTGAGCCGCGCGCGGTCAATGCGGGAGGCGAGGCGCGGCTCTGCCATCCCGCCCTGAACCCGCCAGTCGCGCTGGCGGTCCGCGCGCTGCGTTGCACCGGCGCAGGCAGTTGCCTCGCCATCCTGGAGCTACCGCCGGAGCGCGCCGCGCAGGCGGCCGGCGCGCTGGCCGCGCTGCAGGAAGCCCGCATTTGCCCACCCTGAGGACGCATCGCCATGGCTATCTTCGCTTGGCAGGATCTGGCCACCTTCGACCTGACGGCGAAGGGCAAGCAGGACGTCGCCGCGCCCTGGGTAGTGGCGGTCGAGCAGTTCGACGGCGCGACGCATCTGCAGCTGATCGTGGAGGATGCCCGCTGGACGGCGATGCCGGGCCTACCGGAATGCGGTGCGGACGGACTGCCAGACCTCGCAGTGCCGAATGCCGCGCTGCTGCTGGCAGATTGTGCGCCGGCGGCGCTGATCGGGCGGGTTGGCGGCAGCTCCGCCACGTTGAACCTGGGCGAAGCACCGCCCGAAGGCACGGGCAAGCCCTTCGCCGTTGGAAGCCATTGTGTGGTGCAGCTTCCAGCCAGGGCGGTGGGGCCGCTTTTCCTCGGCTTCAACCTGCGCCACAGGCCGGTAAAGGTGGCCATGCTCAAGGTGAAGGTTTCAAAGGCGAGCCCAATCTTCAACGGTGACGTGCCAGGGTAAGACAACTCTGTATGCCTGACACCACTGCTGAAGCTTTGTCAAAGCCGAACAAGGCCGAATTCAGCCTCAATCTAATTTATTCAACAAAGCCATGCGAAACTCACGACTCTCAGAACTCGCCGAACATGAAAAATCAAATTCATAATCGTCCTGGATAAAGGAAATTGCAAAATGATTCACATCTGCTCTCCGATCGATCAATAGGATAAGGGGGCCATTCTCGATCCGCAGTGGAAGCTGAAACTGCTTGGCTGGCTCGTCTGAAGTGTCGTCCATAGTCACGGCTGCCGAGCGCATTTGGTACCGCCTTCTTGTTGCAACTGTTTGATCTAAAATCGTAAAATTTGTTGATCTTGAAGAATTGCCCGGGCGCATATCTAGATCAACTTGAACATCTCCAGAAAATTCTGGAAGTGCGACTAGCCTGATATCTATGAGAATTTGCAAAAACTGCGCCGCACTTTTAAGTTCGCACTGGAACCTTTCGACATCAAAGTAACCATTAAATATATCCTCACCGTCAGAAGAAAATTCAAGTTTGCCGGCTTCACCGGCTAGACTGCCTGATACTTTCATATCGAAATCTGCCCTCCGATGCCGAGTATTGTTGTAAAATAGACTATCGAGCACCACCAGTACTTGACAGCTATAACCGCAAGTCTACTGCTGAAAATCAGCCGAGCATTGTAATTTAAGATAATCTGAATCTAGGAATTTCTGGACTAAGTCAAGCTGCTAGGAGTTGTTTAAGCCGGCAAACTATTGCTGCATCCTTGCGATATTGAAGGAAGCTGACACCAAACCCTGAACCAAAAATCGATGCTGAAGACTAGGGTTTTCTACGCCAGCTACCAAATGCAACATAAGAAAGACTACCCTGATAATTAACGGCTGTATTTAACCATCGCATGACACGGGCCGCGGGTCTTCCAAGACTAGAATGTCAATTACGTGGGGCCCACCATCTCCACGAGACTGAATTTCATAGCCGCAGGGTAGTCTTAGGGAACGTTGCGCTCCGACTGGAGACATGTCCCAAGGAGGTCCATCAGGGGTCACAATGGGCGGCAATATAGCGTCGACTGGCGAACTGCCACCTTCAACCGGCCGCCGAATCGGAACCACCCTAACTTCCAGGTTCCCTGTGGTGGCAGCCTGGCGGTGCGTCAGACGCACCATTTGGCTCTTGCCGGTACCGTTAGCGTAAATCGCCCTCCATTCGTTATGCCTAATTGTTGCCGTCAGGCGGCTGCGCCCGCTAACAATCTGGCGGAAACTGTTAAGTTCGAGGGCGAACCTTCGAACGGTCCCGTCAACATCGTCCGCACGGCTGCGGAGAGATGCGATCTCTGTTCTGAGACCGATGATCTCCTGTTCAGAAATCCCTGCCTTTTCCTCCAGCGTCGTGATGCGGCGGCCATGATCGCAGCCAGCCAGAAGCAGCATGGCGGCCATCACTGCGCATCGGATTGCAGATCGCCTAGCGATGATCATGACATCACACCGCCCAATTCAACGTGTCATCTGGGTCCGGCATCTTCTGCACGCGCTGGCAGATGAAACCGATGATCTGCATGCCAGGAGCCTCAATGCCCGCTGCGTTGCGGACGAAGTCGTGGGTTTTGCGATCTGTCGTGCGCGAATAGTTTCCGCGCACTGAGAAGGGACCCCAGCCAACATTCGCACTAGCTTTGGTCTGGGTAGCGACATGCTCGTTTTCCGTGCTGGTCATGTCGGTCTTTATTGAAAGATCACGCGCGAGGATCATCCCAGTGATGTAGGAGGGCATGAGTCCGCTACCCGGCGCCTTACCATCGGAAATGATCGATTTATTGATTCCTGGGTCGAACTTCCAAGCGCGGTTCTCAAGCACTGAAGCGTCAAACCACGTTCTGCGCAGAGGCACGACGGTGAGCTTGACCTTGAAAGAGGTTCCAGTCGTATCACCCTTGAAGTACTCGCGCTGCTCGGAATAACTCGCCGATCCTCCGATGCTCCATAAGCCGAAGGACGTGCTGCCACCGCCAGACACATCCATGGTGGATTGTTCATTCAGTTCGTGAACCTCCTCATGATTGAAGGTAAAGTCTGACCAGCCCGTGACATGAGCCGCATCCCAGAACTTGCCTGGAAAATACTTGGTCAAGAAATACTGATCGCCCTCGGGTGTCGAGAATATGCTCCGATCTAGGTTAGCTTTTAAATTGCTCCAGTAAACCTCCGGGCCTCTCTCACCAATGGTCTGGATGGCTCCGAGGGCCTTGAGAACCTGATCACGTACTGGGATCCAGCTATTAAATGCTGCACGAACCTGCTTCTCGAGTAGAGGACCCTTGAGCGCCCATTCCGTTTTCGCTTGCGGCCTTTCATCAAACAATAGTGTGACCTGTAGTGATTTGTACGCTAGTGCTGTATTGAGATAGGTGGTCTCCCGTTCCTTGTATGCTTCGAACAGTGGTGTATCAGCCGGTTTCTTCACGACACCGCCTGTTGCGATGTCGATAGTATCCACCTCTCTAACGAGAAGGCTTCGAGCGGCATTCAAGATGTTCTGTTCCTGCTGTGAAAGCTTAACATGTGGTAGCACAGCATCGCGCAGAATCATCTGATAGACGTCGTAAAGCTTGCGGTCAGACGGCAAAAAGCGCCCGGAAGTCGGTGGAATGGAGTTCACTAAACTGGAGAAGTCCGATGCGGCAGATGTGGTGTTTGAGGTTGGCGCTGTAAAGCCGAAATCAAAGTCGATGCCATCCACGGCTATGCCGGGTGAGCAAAATGAGATATAGCTGTCCTTGGGCATATCCATACCGGTGACAGTTTCTGGACCTAGCACGACACGCGCAAGCTTCTCAAGAACTGCGTTCATCAGCTCAAAGTTTTCGGCCATGCGAATCTCCTGCCCCTCTGATTGGTGGACGAAGTTAACGGTTCCGAACTGTAACAGCGCCTAACCGAATAAAAAAGGCTTTTTTTGCTATTTCCCATAATTACGTTGCTAGTAGTAAGCCGCCCTTAAGCAGATCGAGCAGAGATCTTTCAAGCAATTGATATGTTCCTCAGTTTGGCGCTGCTCCACTGAACCGCATGGTTGAACCTGGACGCCCGGAGTATGTCCGCATTACGTGATCGCGGATGCATCACGGCTCACTGCGCCTGCAAGTTGATCCGTGCAACGCAGTCGGATCGTGTGCCAATACCCCGGCCGGTCAGGGCGGCGCAGTGACGCTACCGGCGCCGCGATCGGCGATATCGAGGTCTGCGGTGAACAGGTTGGTGCGCGCCGTCGCCAGCATCTGCGTTACGACCAGCCTGGCGCTGGGGAGGACCGCACGGCCCTGCCGGAGTTCCTCCCACCATAGGCAGGCCACGCCGGCGACATGCGGACAGGCCATGCTGGTGCCGTTCAGCTCCTTTGTATCGCCGTTTAGCCAAGCCGAGAGAATTCCCTGGCCCGGTGCGGCGATCTGCGCGAAGGTGTTGGAGAAGTCGGCGACGCCGAATTTCCCCCCGGCTTCACGGCGCAGCGCGGCAACGGAGATCACGCCCTCCGCCGCCGCCGGCAGCGAGGCCGCGATCTCAAACCGCGGATCCACGTTGCGCCGACTCTCGTTGCCGGCGGCGGCGACGATCACCGGGCTGCCGCCAAAGCCATCACGGGCCGCCGCCATCGCCATTAGCGCGTCGAACATACGCAGGTTGCCGCGGTAGCCTTCCAGCGCAACCGAGGTGGCGAGCTCGATTGGGAAGCCCTGGGCCTCCAACTTCCTGACGAAACCCGGGAAGTCGAAGCCGAGCGACATCGAAATAACGTTTGCCCCCTCCTGGATCGCCCATTGGATGCCGTTGAAGACCATGTCGGAGGTGCCGCCACGGTTATCGGGCAGCACCTTGCCGATCAGCGCTCGCTGGACGCCGCGGGCGACGCCAATGCGCTGGCCGCCGACATCCCGCCCGAAGATCGTCCCGGCGCAGTGCGTGCCATGGCCGGCTCGGTCGCCGTTGCCGTCGCCAGTGAAATCCCTTTCTGTGATCTGGACGCCCGCAAAGGCCGGGTGATTCCGCTCGATCCCGGTATCAAGCACCGCGACTACCACCCCGTCGCCGGTTCGCGCAGAGGTGTCGGCACCCACCGCCGCAATGCCCCAGGCGGGGCCATCGGCCGCAGGCGCAACGCCCGAAACCTCCCGGGCTTCCACCGGCGCAATTAGCGTCGTCGGCATACGGCGCGCGATGCCCACCACCGTCGGATCCTGCGCGACCTCTCGTACCCCTCTATGGTTGAGGTCGAGCACCTCGACCTGGGGCTCGGGCGCCGCCGCCTCGCGCTCCGTTAGTCCGCGGGGGCTTGGCGCCATGTCGAACGGTGCCGCTGTTGGCGCGGCAGTGAGATTCCGTAGCACAACGAACTCGGCCATCTGCTGTTCCCTTTCTGGGATGCTCAGGTTGCGCCATTCCTTGGCGTCACCGCCGCCGGCCGGCGAATGGCGCCATTGGTTCCAGGAAGTCCCTTACCTGCGGCGCGGCTGCAGCAGTGGTTGCCACTGCCTCCTCCGCCTACGACCCGCGGCAGCCCGTCATCGGCCGCACCGTGGTGCGGCCGAAGCGGGTCGCCACGCCGGTCAGCTTCATGCTGATAAGGTCCGCCACCTGCGCCCCGAAGGTGATCGGGCGCCCGTTGATGGTGATGCCGCCAACCACGAAGCCGGGTCGGGATGGGACCTCCAGCACCGCCCGCACGGGCTTCTCCTCGGTGCTGCGCACGTAGCGCCAGATGCCGCTCAGATCGCTGCCGTTCGGCCCTGCCCAGCCGGTCATCGAGAGTCCGGCGAAGTACAGGCCGACTGAGTTCTCCAGCGTGACATCGGTCTTCTGCCGAGTCAGGCGGTTGATCATGGCACCGATGTGCGGGTCGCTGCGGCGATCCGGACCGCCGTGCTTGCCGCAGCGAATCAACTCCTGCTCGTCGTCGAGCAGGCGGCCGCCGATCTCGCGCACCACGTTCGCTCGGCGACGAACTGATCTCCGCAGTCAGCGTGTTGTTTTGCTGGATCAGGTGCATCGCGCCGTTCGCGATGGTCGCGTTGAAGCGGTTGCGCGGATTGTAGTGGCCGTTAGGCAGGAATAGGTTCTCATACCGCACCGCCGGGCTGACGAACTGCCGATACAGCACCAGCGCCATGTCAGGCACCGAGTTGGCAAGAAAGGACCAGTATTCCGGTCCCTTGCAGGTGAAGGTGATGCGGGTGATCTTGTCCGGGTCCGGGTCCGGGTCCGGGCCGCGCTCGACGCTCCACTCGCAATAATCGTCCTGCAGGTCGCGGCTGGAATCGGCGCGGTGCCAGCGCTGCGTATCACCCCGGCGCATGCGGACCAACACGAAACGGAACAGCCGATTCGGCTCTGCCGTCTCCGGAGTCCACGGGATTCGTCCACCATCGGCGACGAAGAACGTTTGCTGCTGTGGCAGTCCCTGCGGATCGTCCGCGGCGGCGTCGAGCGCCGTGAGCAAGGCGTGCAGCGAGGGCAGTAAGATGCCGCGCTTCAGCAGCAGCTCGGCAAAGGGATCGCGCAGCGCCTGCGCCGCCTCGGCGGCGTGCCCCAATGGTCCGGCAGCGGTTGTATCCCAGTAAGGGTAGCTGCGCGTGGGAGAATAGCGATCCGTGCGGTTCAGCGGCATGTGTTGCTACCGCTGAACCAAGTCATAGTCCCGCCTCGCGTGCGTGCTGCACAAAACTTGGTTAGCTTCATTGCCCCGAATGCTTTTGCGAAGTCTGCTTGCATAGCCGGCCTTCAGGTTGAGGGTTTTTCAGTCAGCCCTGATCTCCTGCCTCGGAACTCCACCAAAACGAAAGTAAGTTGTTGATCCGGCTTGGTGCCGGGGAAGGGGTCGAGCCGACTAATACGCAGAATAAAAAGATCAGGTGCTTACAGCTACTATGAAGTTGTTTTAGGCAGCCGCTGATCACCATTGCGTGTCACCTTTGCGCCCGCAAAGTCTCTTAAATTGTCATCAGGGCACCATCTTCTATTTGGCTCGCGCCCAGCAAAACCCAACACGGAGAGGACCAGCCGATGGCCAGTGACGAGACCACCCCCCGCGATGCGGTCGCGCCGGCGGATGCGGGCGGCACGGCCCCGGCCGAGGCGACGCCCGGCGGTCTCGACCTGCCGGCGGAGATGTTCCGCTCCGGCGAGAACCCCACATCGGTGACGGTTCCCTTCGAGAAGCAGCTGGTCGGCACCGTGTTCCGTAAGGTGCAGGCGACGACGGTGAATGGCCGCTTGGTGTTCGAGGGCGACATCATGCTCGGCCGCGCCGATCAGGTTCTCACCGCAGCAGTACCCCGTGGCATCGGCCGCACCGGCGAGGGGTTCCGCTGGCCCGATGGCGTGGTGCCCTGGGTAGCCGAGACCGCGCTCGAGCCGTTGGTCCGCGCCGCGATCCGGCACTGGGAGGAGCGTACGCCGATCCGTTTCCCGCCTCGCACTGCCGCGGATCCCGACTTCCTCTCTTTCAAGGCGCTCGACGGCTGCTGGTCCTCGGTCGGCCGGCAAGGCGGCGAGCAGGAGATCTCGCTCGGCGCCGGCTGCGGCCTTGGCGCGGCGATCCATGAGATCGGCCACGCGCTCGGCCTCTGGCACGAGCAGAGCCGCGAGGATCGCGACCAGCACATCGAGGTCCTGCTCCAGAACGTCATCCCGCAGTTTCAGCACAATTTCGACCAGCACGTGCTGGATGGCGACGATCTCGGCCATTATGACTTCAACTCGATCATGCACTACCCGGCGACCGCCTTCAGCCGCAACGGCCAGCCAACGCTTCGCGCCCGCGGCGGCCAGCCGATCGGCCAGCGCCAGGGCCTTAGCGCCGGCGACACCGCCGCGATCCGAATCCTATACCCGACCCTCGATTGGGGCAGCGTGCCGCAGCAGGGCCCGACAGGGTAGAGAGGCGCAGGCGGCCAAGCGCGCAGCAGAGGTAGGACGGTGACGGAGCCGGGCCTGCCTGCAAGACCCAGGAAAGGGGAGGAGTCGCTCGTGACCGTTCAGGTGGTGATCGCATCGGCCGTACCCGCGTTCCGCGGCGCCACGCTGCACGTCCTCCTTGAGGAGGTGGGCCGTGCCGACGCACCGGCGCGGCCCATCGCCGAGGTGCAGCTGCCCGGTCTAGTTCACCCGCCGCGCACCGCGCCGCTCGGTGGCGGCGAGACACGGGTCGCCGTAGCGCTGCGTGGCCCGTCGCCGGCGGCGATCAACCCGCGCAGCGACTACGCCGTACGAGCCTGGCTCGACCGCGATGGCGACGATGCGCCAAGTCGCGGCGACCTGTTCAGCGACCAGCGGCGTCCGGTGCTGACGCGCGGCTTCGGGCGCGCGGTCACGCTGCGTCTCGGGCCGCCGTCGCACGGCTGAGGACAGGACAGTGTCATGGCAGCATCATTCCCCGAGGATTACGCGGTGGTCATCGGCATCGAGGACTATGGCCAGTTGGTGCCGCTCCCCGCCGCGACGGACGACGCATCCGACTTCGCGCGCTGGCTGATGGAAGCCGGCGGGCTGCCGGACGGCAATGTGAAGCTGTTGATCTCGCCTCCCGAGGCTTCGGCTGTCGTCAGCGACCCTGCTCCGATCCTGAAGCACATCACCGACGCGTGGCTGAGTCTCAAGGTGGGCGCCGCGCTGAGGCGCCCGCCCGCGCAGAAACGGCGGATAGGCCGCAGACTATACTTCTATTTCTCCGGCCACGGCTTCGGGCCGCATTTCGACAACGTCGGGATGCTTTTGGCTGACGCATCATCGGACATTCTCACCCGCAACATGGGCTTGGCTCCCTACCGCAAATTTTTCCACGATCATGGCCTGTTCGACGAGATCGTGTACATCCTAGACTGCTGCCGCGACGACAGCCGAGGCACCCTGGTTCAGCCGCCGGAATTCACGAACAATCCGCCAAATCCGCTGCCTCCTCCCGCACGCGAGTTCGTCGTTATGGCGGCACGCTGGGGCGAGAAGGCATTCGAGGCGCAGTTCGCGCCCGGCGAGCGCCGCTCCGGCCTGCTCACCAAGGCGCTGCTCGAAGGGCTCGGCCTCGATGGCGCGCCGAAGGCGGTGGATGTGCTGGACCGCGTGACCACCACGTCGCTTTGGAGCTGGCTGCAGAAGCGTGTCCCCGAGCTCAACGCTCGAGTGGGCGTGGGCCAGACGCCAGAGGCGGAGGGGAGTGGCCGCGACGAACCGATGGTGCTCGCCACCTTCCCTCTCAGCCCCGCCCAGGCGGTCACGTTGCAAGTGACGCTGACTATGCCTCTCACCAGCACGCTGATGGTGCTGATGGTTATGCACGACAGCACGCGCGCGGAAAAGGAACGGCTCGACCTCGCCACCCTGCCTGCGGGCCAACCCTGGGTCGTGGCGCTACGGCCGGGCTTCAGATATGCGGTTACGCACCTGGATAGTGGCGTGAGCCGCGAATTCGACCTGACCAACGCGGCGGGCGGCGCCGCTGTGCCTGTGAATTTTCCCATGTAGGCGCCCTCGCCGCGCATGCTTCAACAGACAGGTGGACGCGCGGCGGCGTGGCGGGAGGACCAGCGGATGGCGGCACACCCGGACGATTATGCGATCGTCATCAGCATCGACGACTATCCCGGATTGAACCAAGCAGTCCCCGACGCGACCGCGCGTGCCCGCGAATTAGCAGCTTGGCTCACCGCCGCGCAGGGCGGCGGCGTCCCGGCTGAGAATCTGCGGCTCCTGCACTCGGGGGGCGCGACGGCCGAGACGAGGCGCTCCGAACCCTATCCCCAGCTTGCGCAGGTGGATCGGGCGTTGGCCTCCGTCGGCGGCGGTGCGGGCGGCACGCGCGCCGGACGGCGCCTGTATGGCTGCTTCGTCGGCTGCGCCAACGGCCATGATGCCGAGAGTCTGGCGCTGCTGCTCGCGGATGCGGGGCTCACAGCGGCAGGACCGACGGCACTCTGTCTGCGAACCCGGCGGGAGTATCTCCGCCGGGCGGTGCCCTTCGATGAATTCGTCCTCATCGCCGATGTTCGTCTCGTTCCCACTGCGGCAGCAAATATCGCGCCCCCGCCCTTCGCGCTGCCTGATTCGCGCATCATGCCAGGGCGCACGCTGCGCGAGCTGGAGTTGGTTGGCGACGGCGTCATCCCCGCACTGCTCGACGAACTCCGCTCAGTGGCGCAAGCGGGCGGCGGCGATTGGCGGCTGGACTCCCCCGAACTTGTCGAACGCCTCACCGTGCGCATGGGCGCGACGCTGGTCGAAGCGCGGCAGGTCGAAACCATCGCCTTCGGCCATGCCGCGCCTGAGCCGGTCGCCACTGGCTCCCTCCTGGTCGAGCTGCCGCACTGGACCACGCGGGTCCGCATCCTCGACCGCTTGCTCCGCCCCATCCAGATCACGACCGTAAGATCCATCTTTGAACCGATCGCGACGGAACACGCCCTCGCCCGCGTCGAGCTGCCGCCGGGTGCTTACACGGTGGAGCTAACGTTAGGTGGCACAACGGTACGGCGCTCCGTCACAGTTCCGCCGGGCAGGGAAACACGGCTCACGCACGAGGCGTGGACGTCTGGCGGGTCAGCCGCCGGGCGCCCCGCAGCTGATGCGGACGCCCCCGCCACCGCTCCACCACCCGCCTCGGCCTGGCGCGCCCTACCCGGGCTACGTTTGGCCGCCGCGACGCCGATCGCGGACACTAGCACCATGCGCGAGTGGCACCGCGACCCCGCCATCTACTACAGCCGTCAAGTGACGTGGATCCCGGACGCACCAGCGCAGCACGGCGACGCCGGGCTTTTCGTCTTCGTGCGCACGCTCGAACCGCAGCGCTTTCCGCGCTTCGCAGAAGGCATCGCGCTCCTGGACGCGGACGGGACCACGGTCCTGGATCTCACCGGCCCGGCCGTGATGCACAACAGCGTCACCGGCTACCTAGCGTTCCGTGCGCTGCTCCGCCCCGGCGCCTACCTGCTGCGCCGCGGCCCGAGTGCCGAGCCGGAGGGGCGAGCGCGGCCCCGTTACCAGCCACTCCACCTCTGCGCCGGCTGGGACACCCAGGTTTTTATTCCGGCTGAGGATGCGCCCTCGCTGCGCCTCCTAGAGCTCGGCATTGTCCCGACCGGAGCCGGCTTTGATCCCGAGAGTCAGGCCGCCGCAGCTACGCTGGTGCTGTTCGACGCGCTACGTACCGGCGGCACCCGCGCCGCCGCCGCACTCGCCATGAGTGACGCGCTGCTGCCGCAACTCCCCCGCCTGCACGCCGGAGCTCCCTGGCTTGGGGTGCTGGCCGCCCACGCGCTGCGCGACGCGGCCACCGCCGGCCCTGAAGGCCCGCCCGACGGCGAGGCCGCAGGTCTCCTCACCGAACTCCTGCACCGGCTGAACGCCGACATTGGCGATCACCCCGACGTCCGCGCCCTCTCCTTGTTGGCGACGAAGCCGGCCGCGGCACCGTTCCCGCATCCGCCGATGCTGCGCGCCAGCCTCGCGCTGGTGCAGCGGCACGCAACGCGCTTCCGGAGCACGATTCCCTACGGCAGCCTCACGGACCGGGTGCTCGATACCGGCATCGCCAACGCCTCCTGGACGGCATGGCGTGAACCCGCTGCGGATGAGGCGGCCCGGCACGGTGGGCCAGCGAGGGCGGCGACGCTGTCTGCGATATCGCCCGTCGGGCTGCTGGCGGAGACGCTGACACCGAAGGCACCGGTGCTCCGTGTCCCCGACCCTGCCGCGTCCCCGGTGGCGGCAGCGGTGCCTTCGCCGACGGCCCGCGTGGAAGAGGCGCTGAGTGACCTGCCGCTGGTCGCGGCCGCGCAGCAGGTGGCGGCGGCCCTCGATGCAATACAGGTGCCGCCGCCCACGCTGCAGGCTGCTGTGCCCGCACAGCTCGTGCAGGATCTTCTGGCGCGGGTCAGGCCGGCCCGGCTCAGCGCAGCGACCGGACTGCCGCTCGCGAGGATTCGGCAGGGGATCGACGCCATCCGGCAGGTGAGCGCCTCGGCCGGCGCTGGCCTCTTCCCCGTCCCGCCTGGCCTTCTGCGATCCGGTCCAGAAGCCACGGCGGCGGAGGTGGTAATGGGGCACGCTCTGCGGCAATCGGAAGCGGCGCAGCCGGCGGCGGGAGCCCCCAGGGGGATGGCACCGCCACCGCCGATGTCGGCGGAGGCAGTAGTGTCGTCGCCGACCATCGAGGCCAGCGCCCGCACGCTGCTGATCGGGGCGGCGCGCATCAGGAGGGCGCTGACTGGCGGACGGGCGGCGGGTGGCGATGCGATCGCCGTCATGTTGGAGGAGTTAGCACAGAAATTGTGCAAGCACGCCGATTTCGTCGCCACGACCGACACCGAGGGACGCCTGCGCAACGTCAATGGTGTGTTGGCCATGTATCTCGCCATGTCCTCAATTCCGGAAGCCACGCGACAGGCGCTGGAGAACACACTTCGCCTGTTTTCATCAGCGGCCACCGACGCGGCGGCGCCTTCCGATTCGGACGCCGCAGTGCCGGTGGCTATCTCACCCGTGGTTCGGATAGCCGTGGAAACTGAAGGCGTGCTGCTTGGCTTTGTTGGCGTCCTGCGCGACCCTGGTGCCGGTCGCCTGCCCGAGGGAATCCTTCCGGCCATCGATGCAGTGCTGTCGCGCCTTAATCTCTACGCCTCTCTCCTCGTACGGGAAGCCACACGCAAGTCTGGGGCTGACGCGGCGCGGGAGGCGGACTACACGGCACGGCTCAACGCGATCATCGGAGAGATCCACGACCTTTTGAATCCTCACCGATCCCCGGCAGCCGCAGTCCCAACAGCCAGGGCTAGTCACGTCGCTCGCTGAGTTCGTGGGCCAGAGCTAACGAAAGGTGCGGCACAGTAGCGTACAGGGACGGAGCATGAACGTCAGGCGGCGAGGCGGGCGGGGTTGGAGGATGTCCTGAGGAGGCGGAAGCCGTCGCGGGTTTCCGGTGCGTTGTCCAGGCCAGTCCAGACATACTCGCCGGTGACGTTCACGTGCTCCCAGCCGAGCGGGGAGAGGTGGGCGAGGAGGTGATCGGGTAGGTCCTCGCCGCCTTTGCCGAGGGTAGCGATGGTGCGGCCGGGTTAGCGGGTGTTCCAGAGGTTGAGCGTGTTGCATCAATCAGGATATGAGACGCAGGGGTCCCGGCAGTTCTGATGCTCAAGCGATGCGGACGTACTCGGGGCCTCCGAGGTCGAGCGTACGGTTGAGCGCCTCGGCAGCGAGGGCCACCTCGGTCGCCTGACGTCCATCCGTCGCGAGCGTAAGCTGTCTCCGATTACCGGCTTCCAGCGCGACACATCGGCCCCCATCAAGGCACTCCAGTTAAGTCCGGAGGCCTTCTAGGGCACAGCAGCCATTTACTTCGCCATCTGCTCAGCTTCTGGCCGCGGCGATAGTGTGTAGTCCCATTGCGGGCAGATGGTATTTTTGGTGAGCAGCAAGCGCTGCATGCCGGCGCCGGAGACGGCTTCGCCCTGCTCATTGCCGCCACGCTTGAGGGAAACGGTCACGGTCAGGCCAGCCGCGGTGCTGGTTCCAGCGATCAAGCGCCGGACAAGGTCGAAGCTGCCCAGAGGCAGGCCAGCCCAGTTGATGCTGATGAGGCTGAAAAGGCGGTGCTCGATGGGGTTCCATTTCGAGCAGCCGGTCGGATAATGGCAGACAGTCACCTCGAGCCCGAACGCATCACATAGCTGCTCCTGGATCTGCGCCTTCCAGACTCGCGAGCGGCAGCTGTTCGAGCCGCCGGCGTCCGCCAGCACCAGCAGACGCTCCGCATCGGGAAAGGCGCGCTGACCTTCCTGCCACCACCAGTCGCTGATCGCCTCGACCGCGAAGCGCGGCGTGTCGAAGCAGTCACCGATCACGACGTAGCCGTGGTTTCTCGTCACCTCGTAGATGACATAGGGAATGGCCTGGCCGACCGCGTCTTGCGGCCAGTCATGCACCAACACTGGATCGGCCTGTTGACGCCAGCTGCGCCCGGGGTTTTTGAAATCACCGATCATTTCTTTTTTTCGAGTCAACGCTGATGATCGGTACGCCCATGGCCTCGAACCGGCGGCGCTCTGCGGCAATGTACTCGAACTGGGCATTCCGCTCCGGCGAACTGCGCGCCTCGCTACGTCTGGCCTTCGCTTTGGGCGAGTAGCCGAGCTCGCGCCGCAGCCGGGCCACCGTCGGCCGGCTCGCCCGGTGGCCGGCCGCGGTCAGCGCCTCACTCAGTTGCCGCAGCGAACGGCGCTTGCTCTTGGCTCGTTGCCCCATGGGATCGCCGGCCGTCTCGGGGCCGAGCAGATCCAGCAGCGCCGTGGTGAGCTCAGTATCCTGTCTCTCGCGCGCAGGGCGCCCGCCACCCTGGCAGCGGATGCGCTCCGTCGGGCGGTCGGCCAGGCCAAAATCGGGGACTCCCCGACCTCGGTGTTGTCCTCGACCAGCAGCACGCTCCTGCGCCCCGTGTTAGGGCTCCCTGCCTCGGCACGCGGGAGGAAGCGGTACCCAGGACAGGTATC
>DATCMG010000144.1:0-5952 GCA_036563555.1 Roseomonas sp.
GCACCATCTGCTTCACCCGAGGAATGGCGCTGGCATTCATGGAAAGGCTACGCAGCCCCAGCCCCATCAGCAGCGGCACCAGGCGCGGGTTCCCGGCCATCTCGCCGCAGACGGAAACCGGCATGCGAAGCCGCAGCGCCGCCTCGGTGGCGAATTGGATCAGGCGCAGCACGGCGGGATGCAGCGGATCATAGAGGTGGGAGACCTCCACCTCCGCCCGATCCACGGCGAGCGTGTACATGGCCAGGTCATTAGTACCGATCGCGAAGAAATCCGCCTCCAGCGCAATGGCGTCGGCGGCGAGCGCGGCGCCGGGCGTTTCGATCATGGCGCCCAGCGGCGGCACCTTGTCCGGCAGGTTCACGCCCCGGCGGCGGACGCGCCTGACCACGCGCTCATAGATCTCGCGCGCCTCGCGCACCTCCTCGGGGATGGTGACCATCGGCAGCAGCACGCGCACCGGCCCCTGGGCCGCTACGCGCAGGATGGCGGCGAACTGCACCTCCAGCAACTCGGGCCGGCGTAGCAGCATGCGGATGCCGCGCAGGCCCAGAGCGGGGTTGGGGCCGGCATGGAAGGGCTCCACTCCCTCGGCCAGTGCCTCCATGTCCTTCTCGCCGCCCCAGTCGAGCACGCGAATGGTTACCCCGGCGCCATCGGTGCCCTCCACGATCTGGCGATAGGCTTCGAAATGCGCCTCCTCGTCCGGCAGGCCCTGGCGGTTCATGAAGAGAAACTCGGTGCGAAGCAGCCCGATACCCTGGGCGCCGGCCTGGGCGATCAGCGGTAACTCCGCCGGGATCTCCAGATTGGCCTGGAGCTCCATCTCCTCCCCATCGGTCGTGACGGCGGGCAGGCGACGCAGCTTGCCGAGGCGGGTGCGCTCCTTGGAATAGGCGACCGAAGCCTCGCGCCCCGCGACCAGCGCCTCCTTCCCCGGGCGCAGCACGATGGTGCCGGCACCGCCATCCAGCACCGCCTCATCCCCGCGGGAGAGGGCATTGGTCAGGCCGGGCAAGCCCAGCACGCTTGGGATGCCGAGCGCCCGCAGCATGATGGCGGTGTGGCCATCGGCACCGCCCTCCTCCGTCGCGACGCCCGCGATCCGGGAGGGGTCGAGCAGCGCGGCATCGGCCGGCGTCAGCTCCTCGGCAACGAGGATCGAGCCCTCGGGCACATCCTTGAAGGAGCGGAAGCCGGATTGGGTGAGGTTGCGGGTCAGGCGGCGGGCGATCTCATGCACCTCGCCGGCGCGGCGGCGCAGGCCGGCCTTGTCGTCATCCTTGGCCTGGAGGATCGCATTGGCGATCGCCTCCGCCTCATCCTCCACCGCCGTCTCGGCCGAAAGCAGCTCGGCTTCGATGCGCTTGCGGGCGCCGCGGATCAGCCGGCTCTCGCCCAGCATCATCGCATAGGCGTCCAGCAGCGGCTCCAGCTCCTCCTGCGCCTCCTCGGGCAAGATCGCCAGGCGGGCCTTCAGCTTGCCCACCTGCTTGCGGGAGGCCGCAACAGCGGCGGTCAGGCGGGCGCGCTCCTCCTCGACCTTGGCGGCGGTGATGCTGCGGCGGGGTGCCGCGGCCGGGGCCTCGGCGGTGTCATAGACGGGGCCGATGGCGACGCCGGAGGAAATGGGAATTCCCTTGATCGACAGCTCGCGCGTGCGCCGCCCGCCCTTGCGCGTCTCGGCGGACCTCATCTCCGCGGCGCGGGGGGTGCCGTGCGCCTCCGTCTTCATCGATCCGCTCCTGCCGGCCTATCGCCGGCGGCCCTGGTTCCCGCCGGCCGGACGGGTCCTATTCCTCGTGGAATCCAGCCTCGATCAGGGCGGCGACCTCGTCCAGCGCCTCGCGCGCGTCCCAGCCCTCGGCTTCGAGGACCACGGTCGCGCCCTTTCCGGCGCCCAGCATCATCAACCCCATGATGGAGCATGCGGGAACGGTCTGGCCGTCATGCGTGATGCTGAGGCAGGAACAGTGCTTCTCGGCCAGCGTCACCACCTTGGCGGCGGCGCGGGCGTGCAGGCCGCGCTGGTTGCGGATCACGATGCTCCGCCGCAGCACCATGGGCGCGCCCTCCGGTTTCTGGGCCACGGCCGCTTCCGCGGTGTTCTCGCTCATCGCTTCGTCCCCCCGTTTCCGTTGCCATCGCCGCGCAGCTCACCAGCGGTGGCCATGTATTTGCGGCCTGCATCAACCGCATGGCCCACCGCCTCGGCCAGCGGCTCCGTGCCGCGCACGCGGGCAAGCTTGATCAGCAGCGGCAGGTTCACCCCCGCGACCACCTCCAGCTGCCGCCCGCAACAGGCTTCGGGCGCGCAGGTCTTGATGGAAGCGGCGAGGTTCGACGGCGTGCCGCCGAACATGTCGGTCAGCACCACCACCCCATCGCCCTGGTCCACCTGCTGCACCGCCGTGCGGATATCGCCGCGCCGGCCCTCAAGATCGTCCTCGGGGCCGATGCAGATGGTCGACACATGCTTCTGGGGCCCCATGACATGCTCCATGGCGAGGCGGAGTTCCTCGGCCAGGCGCCCATGGGTGACGATGACGAATCCGATCATCGATGGTCCGGCAGGGCCGACCGCGCGAGGCGAGGCTGGTCCAAAGAGTTGTTCAGGGGGGTGTTCTGGGCCGCGCGGGGCGTAGCCGGGCTTGGTTCGGTCATGCTCGAGGTGTCGATATGGGGTGCGGCGGGGGCCGCTTGGAGTCGGGCGCCATGGATTGCCTCCCGGATTCCCAGCTCCCGATGGGACAGTTCCACGGGCCAACCGGCGCGGGCGACATGCCGGGCGAGGCGCTCCGCCGCGAGCACCGAGCGGTGCTTGCCGCCCGTGCAGCCAAGCGCCACCGTCAGGTACTTCTTGCCCCCCGTTTCATAGGCCGGCAAGAGCGGGTCCAGCAGCGCCGTCATGCGCGCCCAGAATGGGCCCCATTCCGGGTCTTCCTCGATATAGGTGGCGACCGGCGCGTCGCGGCCGGTCATGGGGCGCAGCACCGGATCGTAATGCGGGTTGCGCAGGAAGCGCAGGTCCACAACCAGATCCGCCTCCCGCGGCAGGCCGCGCGGATAGCCGAAGGACTGCACCGTGACGGACATTCCGGCCTGGCCCGCCGGGCCATAGCGGCGCTCGATCATCCGGCGAAGCTCCGGCAGGGGCAGGCCGGAGGTGTCGATCACCCAGTCCGCCGCCTCACGCAGCGGGGCCAGGATCGCCGCCTCCCGCGCGATGCCGCCGGAGACGCCGGCGCCCCCTTCCCCCATACCGGGCATTCCAGCGGGGGAGAGCGGATGGCGGCGGCGCGTCTCGGAGAAGCGGCGCAGCAGCACCTCCTCGGCCGCATCCACGAAAACCAGTTCGGGCAAGGCGGCGCGGCGGGCGCGCAGCGCATCCAGCCCGGCCAGCAGGGCGGCAGCGTCAAAGCCGCGCGTCCGCGTATCCACGCCGATCGCGAGCGGCCCCTCCCCCGGCCCCGCCATCAACTCACCGAGGACGGAGAGCGGCGGGTTGTCCACGGTCTCATGGCCGAGATCCTCGAGCACCCGCATGACCGATGACTTGCCCGCGCCGGAGAGGCCGGTAACGACGACCACCGGGCGCGGGGATGCCGTAGGGGCGGCCGGGGTGCTCAGGGCACGCGCTCCAGCGCGCCGGCACGGCAGGTGATGCGGCCGGCGATGGCGTCAAGGGCGAGGGCGAGCTTGCGCGGTGCCGAGGCATCCAGCGCGTGCAGCGCGATGCGCGGAAGGCTGCGGCCCAGCGCCTCGAAGCGGGCGGGCTCGGGCAGGCGCGGCACCTCCTCGCGCGGGACACAGTCCACAGTCAGGGCGAGCGGTGCGTCGGGGATCGAGTCCAGCCCCGCCATCAGGCCGATGCCGCGCAACTCAATCATGCCGCGCAGGGGGCCGGGCGCGGCGGCACGCAGCGCGTCGCCCTCGGCGCGCAGCAAAACCTGGTCGTCGGCGACCAGGCACCATCCCTCGCCGGTCAGGCGCAGGAGCAGGTCGGACTTACCGGCGCCGGACGGGCCGAGAAGGAGCACGCCGGCTCCGTCCCGCGCGGCGCAACTGCCGTGTTGCAGCATGGCTGGATAGTGACACCTCGGACAGGCGGCAGAACGTGGCAGATATCAGGCGGGGGCGGAAGCGGGGACTGACCGAAACGCTCCAAGGGGTGAGAACCGGGAATGAAAACGGGACGGATCGGCAAAGCGAGAGAAGGCGGCGATCATCAGGAACACGGAACAGGGCATGGACATCCGGCCGGTGCTGCCCCAATCCGGCAACCATGACCACGCGCCCCGAGATCGAAGCCGCCGCCGTCCGCATCGCCCCGTATATCCGGCGCACGCCGGTGTTGAACCTGCCTGCCGCAGCCCTCGGCACGCCTTGCGGCGTGTCGTTGAAGCTGGAGCAGATGCAGGTCAGCGGATCCTTCAAGGCGCGCGGCGCCTTCAACGCGCTGCTGCAGTCGCGAGCCGACAAGGCAGGGGTGATCGCGGCATCCGGCGGCAATCACGGGGCGGCGGTCGCGCATGCCGCCGGCGCGCTTGGCATTGCGGCGGAAATCTTCGTCCCTGCCATTTCCGCCCCCTCCAAGGTCGCACGAATCCGGGAGGCGGGTGCGGTCGTGGTGCAGGGCGGCGCGACTTATGCCGAGGCCTTTGCCGCCAGCGAAGCACGGCGCGCGGAAACCGGCGCCATCTCCGTCCATGCCTATGACCAGGCGGAGGTCCTGGCAGGCCAGGGCACGGTGGCGCGTGAGTTCGAGGCCGATTCGCCGGGCCTGACGCATGTGCTGGTGGCGGTGGGCGGCGGTGGGCTGATCGGCGGCGTCGCCTCCTGGTTCGCCGGCACGGGAACGCAGGTGGTGGCCGTGGAGCCGGAGGGCTGCCCCACGCTCTTCTCCGCCCTGCGGGCCGGGGCGCCGGTGGATGCGCCGGTGGGCGGGTTGGCGGCGGACAGCCTCGGCCCAAAGCGCGTGGGATCCCTGATGTTCACGGTGGCCAAGGACGTGATCCGCGAATCAGTGCTGGTGACGGATGAGGCGATCCGGGATGCGCAACGCGGCCTCTGGTCCATCTGCCGGGTGGTGGCGGAGCCGGGCGGGGCGACGGCGCTGGCCGCGCTGCTCTCGGGTGCCTGGGTGCCGCCGGACGGCGCGCGGGTGGGCGTTCTGGTCTGCGGCGGAAATTGCGAGCCGGGATCTGTGGCAGGCTGATCCCGACGGGCGGAACGCCAGGCTCCGCCCATCACCAACCATCCGGGACGCCATCCGTTTGACGCGGGCACCCTCCCCGGAGACCCGCCCATGTTTATGCGCGTTGACAAGCTGCAAGCCGAACTGCCTGCCCCGAAGAGGAAGGACCCGAACGCCGCCGCGGCGCTGCAGGAATTGCTGGGCGGCAAGTATGGGGAGATGTCCACGCTCGGGAACTACATGTTCCAGAGCTTCAATTTCCGCAGCAAGGAGAAGCTGCGCCCCTTCTACAGCCTCGTCGCGAGCATCACGGCCGAGGAGCTGGGGCATGTGGAGCTGGTGAGCAACGGCGTCGCCATGCTCAACAACGGCCCTGACAATGATGGCGACACCGCCCCTGGCGGCGACATTTCCGGCGCGCCCTTCGAGGCAATGAAGGACATCCGCTCCTTCGCCAGCTTCGCATCCAATGGGGGCGGCTCGCTGCCGGTGAACAGCAACAGCATGTCGTGGAACGCCGATATGGTGACCACGACGGGCAACGTCGTCTTCGACCTGCTGCACAACTTCCACCTCGAATGCGGCGCGCGCCTGCATAAGCTGCGCGTCTATGAAACCCTTTCGGACCCGACGGGCCGTGAGGTCTGCGGCTACCTGCTGGTGCGCGGTTCCGTGCACGCGCATGCCTATGCGCTGGCGCTGAAGAAGATCACGGGCGTGGAGCTGGAGAAGTTCCTGCCGACACCGAACATCCC
>DATCMG010000148.1:0-3182 GCA_036563555.1 Roseomonas sp.
GCACCATCATCGGCTTCTCCGCCCCGAAGAAGGCCGGTACGGCGGGCAGCCATGGCGCGCCGCTGGGTCCGGAAGAGGCGTCCGCGGCCAAGGCCGCGCTGGGCTGGGAGTCCGGCCCCTTCGAGGTGCCGGCCGACATCCGTGAATCCTGGGAGAAGGCCGGGCAGCGCTGCGGCGGCACGCGCCGCTCCTGGCTGAAGCGGCTGGCGAAGCATCCGCAACGCGCGGAGTTCGAGCGTGCCATGGCCGGCAAGCTGCCGGAGCGCTGGGACGCGGCCATCGCCGAGTGGAAGGCGAAGGCCGTTGCCGAGAAGCCGAAGCTTGCCACCCGCGTCGCCTCGCAGAAGGCGCTCGAGGCGCTGGTGCCGGCGGTGCCCGAGATGATCGGCGGCTCGGCCGACCTCACCGGATCGAACAACACCAATGTGAAGGGCGTCCCCGCCCTCTCGCCCGAGAATTTCAGCGGGCGCTTCGTGCATTGGGGCGTCCGCGAGCACGGCATGGCGGCGGCCATGAACGGCATGGCGCTGCACGGGGGCATCATCCCCTATTCCGGCACCTTCCTCGTCTTCAGCGACTATATGCGCCCCGCCATCCGGCTCGCGGCGCTGATGCGCCAGCGGGTGGTTCATGTGCTGACGCATGACAGCATCGGCCTGGGCGAGGACGGCCCGACCCACCAGCCGGTGGAACACCTGGCCGCCCTTCGCGTGATCCCGAACCTGCATGTCTTCCGCCCGGCCGACGTGGTCGAGACGGCCGAGGCCTGGGAACTGGCGGTGAAGCGCGCGGACGGGCCGAGCGTGCTCGCCCTGTCCCGCCAGAACCTGCCGGCGGTTCGCACGGATGCCGGCGAGAACCGGACGGCGCGTGGCGGCTATGTGCTGGCGGAAGCCTCCGGCGAGCGGCGCGCGACCCTCATCGCCACCGGCTCCGAGGTGGAGATCGCCCTCGCGGCGCGGGACGCGCTGGAGGAGGCGGGGATCCCGACGGCCGTGGTCTCCCTGCCCTGCTGGGAACTCTTCGCCCTGCAGGACCCCTCCTACCACGAGGCGGTGCTGGGCTCGGCGCTCCGCGTCGGGATCGAGGCGGCGCTGGAGTTCGGCTGGTCCCGTTGGCTGGGGCCTGACGGCATCTTTATCGGAATGCAGGGCTTCGGTGCCAGCGCGCCGGCCGGTGACCTGTACAAGCATTTCGGCATTACCGCGGATGCGGTGGTGGCGGCGGTCAGGCGTCGCATGAACTGACCCCGAAGCACGGTTGCGCTTCGGATTTGCGTTTGGACGCGTGATTCACGCCTTCGGCCAAGCGGGCCTCCGGCGATCACGCTTTGGGAAAGGGACGGATATGGCGGTCAAGGTTGCGATCAACGGCTTCGGGCGCATCGGTCGCCTGGTTCTCCGGGCGGCGATGGAGAGCGGGCGCGACGATATTGAGTTCACGCATATCAACGACCTCGGCTCCATCGAGGCGAACGCGCATCTCTTCCGCTACGACAGCGTGCATGGCCGCTTCCCCGGCGAGGTGCGCGTCGAGGGCGACAGCCTGGTGATCGCCGCCGCCGGCCGCACCCACAAGCCGATCAAGGTAACGGCCGAGCGCGACCCGACCAAGCTCCCCTGGCAGGGCGTGGACGTGGCCGCCGAGTGCACGGGCATCTTCACCAAATCCCCCGATGCCGCGAAGCTGCTGCAGGCCGGCGCCCGCAAGGTGCTCGTCTCCGCCCCCGTGACCTGGGGCGAGGAGCTGGCCGATGAGAGCGCGCAGGCGACGATCGTCTATGGCGTGAACCACAAAGTTCTGAAGCCCGAGCACAAGATCGTCTCCAACGCGTCCTGCACCACCAACTGCCTGGCGCCGGTCGCCAAGGTGCTGCACGACAGGTTCGGCATCCTGCGCGGCTACATGGTCACCATCCACGCCTATACGGGCGATCAGAACACTGTCGACACGCTGCACAAGGACCTGCACCGCGCCCGCGCGGCGGCCGTCTCGGCCATCCCGACCTCGACGGGTGCCGCCAAGGCCGTCGGCCTCGTACTGCCGGAGCTGAAGGGCAAGCTGGACGGCACCGCCATCCGCATCCCGACGCCGAACGTGTCCCTCGTCAGCCTCGACTTCGTCCCCGCCAAGACCGAAGGCCTGACCAAGGAGGCGATCAACGCGGCGATGAAGGAGGCCTCGGAGTCGCCCGAGCTGAAGGGCATCCTCGGCTACAACACGGCGCCGCTGGTCTCCATCGACTTCAACCACGACTCCCACTCCTCCACCTTCGACGCGACGCAGACGCAGGTGGTCGATGGCGGGCTCGTGCGCGTGATGTCCTGGTACGACAACGAGTGGGGCTTCTCGAACCGCATGAGCGACACCGCGGCCCTGCTCGGCTCGCTCTGAGACCGGAAGGGGGCGCCTCGGCGCCCCTATTCCATTTCTGCCCCTTCGAGGAAAAGACCGATGGCCTCCTTCCGCACGCTCGATGACCTCGATGCCAAGGGGAAGCGCGTTCTGCTGCGCGCTGACCTCAACGTCCCCGTGCGGGATGGCGCCATCACCGACCGCACGCGCATCGAGCGGCTCTCCCCCACGATCCGGGAACTGTCCGAGGCGGGCGCGAAGGTGGTGATCCTTTCCCATTTCGATCGCCCCAAGGGCAAGCGCGTGCCGGAGATGTCCCTCCGGCCGCTGGTGGAGGCGCTCGCCTCCGTCCTCGGCCGCCGGGTGGCCTTCGCCGATGATTGCATCGGCCCGGAGGCCGAGGCGGCGGTGTCGAAGCTGGCCGAAGGCGACGTGCTGCTGCTGGAGAACACGCGCTACCACGCCGGCGAGGAGAAGAACGACCCGGCCCTCTCGGCCGAGTTGGCGAAGCTGGGCGATGCCTATGTGAACGACGCCTTCTCCGCCGCCCACCGCGCCCATTCCTCGACCGAGGGCGTGGCGAAGCTGTTGCCCGCCTATGCCGGCCGTCTGATGGAAGCCGAGTTGAAGGCGCTGGAGGCGGCGCTGGGCACCCCCTCCCGCCCGGTGGTCGCCATTGTTGGCGGCGCGAAGGTCTCGACCAAGCTGGACCTGCTGGGGAACCTCTCGCGCAAGGTGGACGTGCTGGTCATCGGCGGCGCCATGGCCAACACCTTCCTTGCCGCCCAGGGCTACGACATGGGCCGCTCCCTGCAGGAGGCGGAGAT
>DATCMG010000240.1:0-2276 GCA_036563555.1 Roseomonas sp.
GAGCCAGGTCTGCAGCAGCAGGCCGATCCCCGTCGCCAGCATGGCCACCAGCAGGGCGGGCCGCGCGAGCTGCCAGTCCGACAGGCCGGCGGCGCGCATCACCACCAGCTCCCGGTCCGAGGAGAGGCGCACATAGGCGAAAAGCGTCACCACGAAGGTGGTGATGGGCAGGATCACCGCGAAGAAGGAGGGCAGCAGCAGCCCCGTCAGCTCAAGGAAGACGGAGAAGGGCAGGCCGCGATCCAGCACCAGCTCGATGAAGCGGAGCGACTGGGTAAGCCAGATCAGCGCCGCCAGGCCGATGGTCACGGCCAGCAGGCTCAGGGCGATCTGCTTGAAGATGTAGCGCGTGACGCGGCTCATGGGGGGCGCAACCTATCCATCCCGCCGGGTCCGGGCAAATGGGCAGATGTGACCGAATGGCCCTTCCGCCCCGAAACCCTTTACCCCCTCAGAAAGGCACGGATGGCAGCCGCCGGAACGATCCGGGAATGCGTCGGCGTGGCATTGGGCCGGTGGCTGACGATTCCCAGCAGGCAATGGCTTTCGGCATCGAAAACCCCGGAACCGGACTCCCCCTGGGCCAAAGACATGGGAATGTCGGCATAGGTGCCGTCCGCCGCGCGGCTCTCCGGCATCATCGCCCCTGCCCGCACCGCCTGCCGCCGCTCGGTGGAGAGAACGAGCACAGGCTGGCCGGGCGCGGGGCCGTCACCGCAGGGAAGGGCCGCCGGGCCGGAGAAGGTGACAGGTGCCTGAAGCAGCGCGAGGTCCTCGCCCCGGCGGTAGAGGGGGCCAACCCCGGGCTCGACATAGCCCTCCCCCATCCGCAGCAGCCGCACGGGCAGGTCGCGGCCGGCATAGTGGATGGTGGTCTGCATCGGCGCGCCGGCGCAGTTGCGCAGGCGCGACATGATGCCATCCACCAGATGAGCGGCGGTCAGGAAGCGCCCCTCCCCGAGATACACGGCATTGCCGCGCAGCGAGCAGCCGAAGGCGCTATGGCCGCTCAGCTCCGCCCGGAAGGCATCCGGCACATCCGGCAACCGGGCCGGGCTTTCCGGCGCGGACCGTGCCGTGTCCCGTTCCATCCAGGGGCGCGGTGCCGGGGCCGCGCAGGCCGCCAGGCCCAGCACTGCCAGCAACGCCGCCGCTCGCGATGCCATTCGCGATGCCGGGGCTCGGGTCATTGCGGCAGCACCTTGCCCGGGTTCAGCAGTCCCTTGGGATCCAGCGCCGCCTTGATGCGGCGCATCGTCTCCAGCTCCGCGCCCCCGCGCCATTCGGCCAGCATGTCGGGCTTCAGCCGGCCGACGCCGTGCTCGGCGCTGAAGGAACCGTCCAGGTCACGCACGATGGCGTTCACGCAATCCATGATGTCGTGGCTGCGGGCGAGGAACGCGCCGGCATCCATCCCCTCCGGCTGCTCCAGGTTCATGTGGATGTTGCCGTCGCCCATATGGCCGAAGGGCACGGGGCGGGCACCTGGGATCAGGGCCGTCAGCGCCGCATTGCTGCGCCGGATCAGTTCGGGAACCTTGGAGACGGGTACGGAGACATCGCTCTTCACCGAGGCCCCTTCCCGCTTCTGGGCCTCGGGATGCTCCTCGCGCAGGCGCCAGATGGCATGGCGCTGCGCTTCGCTCTCGGCAAGCGCCGCGTCCAGCACCTCCCCATGCTCCAGCGCCTCCTCCAGCACCATCTCCATCAAACCCCTTAAATCGGCATCTGGGCGGGATGAAGCGAGATCCACAAGAACATAATGCTCCGCGCGCTCGGAAAGCGGCAGAACCGCCCCCTCCACATGCCGCAACACGAGGTCCATGCCATTGCCGGCCATGTATTCGAACGCGCGGACAGCCCCTTCGTCGCGGTCGCGGAAGCGGCGGAAGAGGGAAAGGGCGGCATCCTCGCTCGCGACGGCGCAAAGAGCGATGGCCTCGGCCCGCGGGCGGGGAAACAACCGCAGCACGGCGGCGGTGACGATGCCCAGCGTGCCCTCGGCGCCCACCATGAGGTGGCGCAGCGCGTAGCCCGTATTGTCCTTGCGGAGCCGCCGCAGCCCATGGATCACGCCGCCATCGGGCAGCACGATCTCCAGCCCCAGCATCAGGTCGCGCGCATTGCCGTAGCGCACCGTGGTGTTGCCGCCGGCATTGGTGGAAAGCACGCCGCCGATCGTGGCCGTGCCCTCGGCACCCAGCGAGAGCGGGAAGAGGCAGCCGGCCGCCGCCGCCGCGTCCTGGGCGGTCTTCAGCACCACCCCGGCCTCGGCC
>DATCMG010000156.1:0-1721 GCA_036563555.1 Roseomonas sp.
ACAGCCTGGCGATCTGGCACGGCGTCAACCAGCCCCTGCTGATGAGCATGATGGCCCTGGCCGGTGGCGTGGCGCTCTACCTGGCGCTGCAGAGGCACCTGCTGGCGGGGATAGACGGACCGCCCGTGCTGCGGAACCTGAAGGGCCAGCGCATCTTCGAGCGCGCCATGGTCCTCCTCTCCTGGCGCCTCGCCCGCACGCTCGAGCGCCTGCTGGGCACCCGCCGCCTTCAGGCGCAACTCCGGCTGCTTGTCGGCGTGTCCCTGGTGGCGGCGCTCTGTCCGCTCTTCCTGCGCGGGATCGGACCGTCCCTGCCGAAGCCGACAGCCGTCGACCTTCCCCTCCTCCTCATCTGGGCGGTTGGCATCACCTGCGCCATTGGTGCCGCCTGGCAGGCGAAGTTCCACCGGCTGGCCTCGCTCATCCTTCTGGGCGGCGCCGGGCTGGTCACCTGCATCACCTATGTCTGGCTCTCCGCCCCCGATCTTGCCCTGACGCAGCTCCTGGTCGAGGTCGTGACGACCGTCCTGCTCCTGCTTGGCCTGCGCTGGCTGCCAAAGCGGCTGGCGGACCCGAATCTCGATTCGGGCGGTTCAGGGCTGGCGCCCCGCGTGCGCCGGTTGCGTGACCTGGTCCTCGCCGTCGGCGCGGGATGTGGCCTGTCAGCCCTGGCCTATGCCGTGATGATGCGTCCCTTCCCGGACAGCATCTCGCGCCACTTCCTGGAGCGTGCCTATACGGAGGGCGGGGGCACCAACGTCGTCAACGTCATCCTGGTGGACTTCCGCGGCTTCGACACCATGGGTGAGATCGCCGTCCTCGCCGTGGTGGCGCTCACCATCTATGCGCTGCTGCGCCGCTTCCGCCCGGCCCCGGACAGTGTCGATGTGCCGGAGCAGCAGCGTGACCAGATCAGCTTCGACGACGCCCAGCCGGACCGGCAGATCGGCGATACGGCCGCCGACTGGCTGATGGTGCCCAGCACGATCATGCGGCTGCTCTTCCCCGTCATCGGCGTGGTGGCCGTCTATCTGCTGCTGCGCGGGCATGACCTGCCCGGCGGCGGCTTCGTCGCCGGGCTGACCATGTCGGTCGCGATCATCCTGCAATACATGGCCGGCGGCGCCCGCTGGGTGGAGGACCATCTGCGGGTCCGCCCGCTGCGCTGGATGGGAACGGGGTTGCTTCTCGCCGCGGGAACGGGCGCGGCGGCCTGGGCCTTCGGCCACCCCTTCCTGACCTCCTACTTCGCCTATGCGGAACTGCCCGTGCTCGGCTCCGTGCCGATGGCGAGCGCCCTGATCTTCGATATCGGCGTCTTCGCGCTGGTGTTCGGCGCCACGGTGCTGATCCTGGTCGCCCTCGCCCACCAGTCGATACGCAGCCATCGCGTCGCATCGCCCGCTGCCGCGCGAGTCACCTCCCTGGCGGGAGAAGACTGATGGAGATCCTCATCTCTATCGGAATCGGCGTCCTGGGCGGCTCCGGCGTCTGGCTGATGCTGCGGCCCCGGACCTTCCAGGTGATCATCGGCCTGTCGCTGCTCTCCTATGCCGTGAACCTTTTCATTTTCAGCATGGGGCGGCTCCGGACGGGCGCGGCACCGATCCTCGATCGTGGCGAGGCGGGCAGCCTGGCGGCCTATGACGATCCTTTGCCGCAGGCCCTGGTCCTCACCGCCATCGTGATCAGCTTCGCGACGACGGCGCTCTTCCTGGTGG
>DATCMG010000165.1:0-3015 GCA_036563555.1 Roseomonas sp.
CCTGCCCATGCACCCCTATTTGGATGAGGCGCAGGCGGCGCGGGTGACGGAAGCGGTGATCGCGGGGCTGTAACCCTTCCGGAGCACCCCAGCTCGGCTAAGCTGTGCGCAGATCCAAGGGCCCGGGATGCTCGAATTCCAGAACCTCACCCGCCGCTTCGGCGGGCGCACCGCAGGCGGCGGCAGGGGCCGCGCCGCGGGCGACGGCGGGGGCCGCGCTGCGGTGGATGGCGTCACCCTGGCCATCCCCGAGGGCGAGATGGTCGGCATCATCGGCCGTTCCGGCGCCGGCAAGTCCACGCTGCTGCGCATGGTCAACCGCCTGACCGAGCCGACATCCGGCCGCATCCTGCATGATGGGGTGGATGTCACCGCCCTGCGCGGCAAGGCGCTGCGGGACTGGCGCACGCGCTGCGCCATGATCTTCCAGCAGTTCAACCTGATCCAGCGGATGGATGTGCTGACCAATGTGCTGGTCGGCCGCCTGAATCACCGCCCCGGCCCCTGGGCGACGCTCAACTCCCTTTTCCTCCGTTTCTCCCCGGAGGAGCGCGCCATGGCGCTCGACGCGCTGGATCGCTTCGACCTGGCGGAGCAGGCGCTGCAGCGGGCGGATACGCTGTCGGGCGGCCAGCAGCAGCGCGTGGCGATCGCCCGCGCCATGCTGCAGGAACCGCGGCTGCTGCTCGCCGACGAGCCCATTGCCTCGCTCGACCCACGCAACGCGCGCGTGGTGATGGAGGCTCTGCGCGACGTGAATCGGCGCGACGGGCTGACGGTGCTGGTGAACCTGCACCACCTCGACACCGCGCGCCGCTATTGCGACCGCATCATCGCCATGCAGGACGGCCGCATCGTCTTCGATGGCACGCCCGCCGCCCTGACGGCCGATCAGGTCCAATCCATCTATGGCGTGCCGGAAGAGGCGCTGGAGGCCGAGGCGCCGCAAGCCCCCGGCCCGGTGCTCGTCTGACCATGCCAAGCCGCCGCGCCCTTCTTCTCGCCACCCTGGCCAGCCCGGCGCTCGCGCAGGCGCCCCGCCGCAGCGTCGATCCCGGAATCACCTTCCCGGAGGCGGGCCGCCGCGCCTGGGCGGATGCCATCCCCACGCTCCGCATCGGCATTTCGGGCGGGGAGAACGAGACGGACCGCCTCGCCCGCAACGAGCCCTATCGGCAGTTGCTGGAAGAGACCTTCAAGCTCCCCGTGCGCCTCTATCCCGCCGCTGATTTCGCGGGCGTCGGCCAGGCTTTCGCGGCGGGGCGGATCGAAATGGCGCAGATGGGTGCCGCGAACTACGCCGGCACCTGGATCGACACCAAGGGCGCCATTGAGGCGCTGGTCGCGGCCGAGGCCGATGACGGCACGCTCGGCTATGTCGCGGTCATGGTGGTGCGCGCCGATTCCGGCATTACCGACCTCGCGGGCATGCGGGGCAAGTCGCTCGCCTGGGCCGATCCTGCTTCCACTTCCGGTTATTTCGCCCCACGCGCGGCGTTGCGGGCGGCGGGCATCCCGACCGAGCCCGGGGCCTATTTCTCCCGCACCGGCTTCGCGGGCGGGCATGAGCAGGCCGTGGTCGCGGTGTTGCATCGCCAATACGATGCCGGCTGCACCTGGGCCTCCGGCCAGGGCGATGCCGCCACCGGCTATTCCCGCGGCGCCTTGCGGGTGATGGTGGAGAAGGGGATGCTCGACATGCGCGACCTGCGCGTGATCTGGCAGAGCGACCCCATTCCCACCGGCCCCATCGCCTGCCGCGCCGACCTGCCGGACTCCTTCAAGGAGGACATGCGCCGCTTCTTCCTGGCGCTGCCGAAGACATATCGGGCCATCTATGAGGGCATCGAGCGCGGCGGCGGCACCGGCTTCCGCACCGTCACCCATGCGGATTACGCGCTGGTGGTGAAGCTGCGCGAGGAGGAGGCGGCCGAGCGCCGGCGGAGACGTTGAGATGCTGAACCGGCGCCAACTCCTCGCGCTGCCCCTGGTCCTTGCCGCCGCCCCGGCCCTGGCGCAGCGCCGCAGCACCGATCCCGGCATCGCCTTCCCCATGCCGGGCCGCCGTGCCTGGGCCGCGCAGGTCCCGCAAATCCGCATCGGTCTGATTGGTGGCGAGAACGAGGCCGACCGCCTCGGCCGCTACGAAGCCTATCGCCGCCTGCTGGAACAGACCTTCGCCGTTCCTGTCCGCCTTTTCCCCGCCAGCGACTATGCCGGGGTGGTGCAGGCCTTCGGGGCCGGGCAACTCGACCTCGCGGCCGTCAGCCCCGCCGTCTATGCCGCCGCATGGATGGACACGGATGGCGGCGTCGAGCCCCTGCTGGTGGCGGAGCAGGAGGACGGCTCGATCAGCTATGTCGGCGTCATGATCACGCGGGCGGATTCCGGGATCACGGATCTGGCCGGGATGCGCGGCAGGTCGCTCGCCTGGCCCGACCCGAACTCCGCCTCCGGATACTTCATCCCGCGCTTCGCGCTGCGCCGCGCGGGGATCGACCCGAACACCTATTTCTCCCGCACCGGCTTCGCGGGCGGGCATGAGCAGGCGGTGGTTGCCGTGCTCCAGCGTCAATACGACGCCGCCTTCACCTGGGCCTCGGGCCAGGGCGACAGGGAAGCCGGATATTCGCGCGGCAACCTGCACACCATGGTGGAGAAGCGGATGATCGCGATGCGCGACCTGCGCATCATCTGGCAGACCGAGCCGGTGATCTACGGCCCCCTCATGGCGCGGAAGACGCTGCCCGAGGCCTTCAAGGAGGATATCCGCCTTTTCCACCTCGCCCTGCCGGTCGCGCATCCCGACATCTATCGCGCGATCGAGCGCGGCGGCGGCACCGGCTACCGCGAGGTGACGCATGACCAGTTCCAGATCCTGATCGACATGCGGCACGAGGAGGCGGCGGAGCGCCGCCGCCGCAACTGAGCGCCGCCCTCTCCCCGGCTGTCGCGCGTGGCGAGGCCGCCTTCCAAGCCGCCCGCCGCGCCAGGCGCGCACGCCTGCTGCTGGGC
>DATCMG010000167.1:0-2856 GCA_036563555.1 Roseomonas sp.
CCACCAGCGCGCCCAGATTCCGCCAGGGCCGCGCATTCGCGACGCAGATCACCTTCGGCGTGGAGGCCAGCAGCGTGATCGGGGCGAAGGCCGTGTTCGTGTCATAGGGCATGCTGGGATAGATGAACTGGTTCACCGCCAGAGGCCCCATGGAGGAAGCGAGCAGCGTGTAGCCATCCGGCGCCGCCTTCGCGACGAGATCCGCGCCGATATTGCCGCCGGCCCCCGCGCGGTTGTCCACGACGAAGGGCTGGCCAAGGCGCGCGGCCAGGGATTGGGAGACCGAGCGCGCCAGCGTGTCCACCAGCCCGCCGGGAGGGAAGGGCACGACGATCCGCACGGGCTTGGACGGATAGGTGGTCCCCTGGGCACGGACGGCGGGCGCCGCCAGAGCGGCCGAGGCAGCGCCCAGCGCCGCCCGGCGGGTGATGGTGACGTTCATTTCTTGTGTTTCCTCCCTGGCTCGTTTCCTGGCGTTCAGTGCGCGCCGGGCGTCGCCGGCGGTGGTGCCTTCGCGGCAGGCGGGAAGGGGTATTGCCCAGGCTGCGTCTCCACGGTGATCCAGCGCAGCTCGGTGAACTCCGCAATGCCGGCACGGCCGCCGAAGCGGCCATAGCCGCTGCTCTTCACGCCGCCGAAGGGCATCTGCGCCTCGTCATGCACGGTGGGGCCGTTCACATGGCATATGCCGCTCTCGATCCGCTGGGCCAGCGCGATGCCGCGCGCGACATCCCGCGTGAAGATCGCCGCCGACAGCCCGTATTCGGAGTCATTGGCGACCTGCACCGCCTCCTCCGCGTCCTTCACGCGGATCATGGCGACGACGGGGCCGAAGGATTCCTCGGAATAGAGTGCCATCCCGGGCGTCACGCGATCGACGATGGAGGCGGGCATGATCGTGCCCTTCCGCTCCCCGCCGCCGAGCAGGGTGGCGCCCTTGCCCGTCGCGTCGGCGATGAGGTTCTCCACCTTCACGGCGGAAGCCTCGTCCACCACGGAGCCGAGGAAGACATTGCCGCCGCGCGGATCGCCCACCGGCAGCGTCGCCACGAAATCGGCAAGCTTCCGCGCGAACTCGTCCGCCACGCTCTCCACCACCACCAGCCGCTCGGTGGACATGCAGATCTGGCCCTGGTTCATGAAGGCCCCGAAGGCGGCGGCCTTCACGGCTTCATCCAGGTCGGCATCCTCCAGCACGATCATCGGCGCCTTGCCGCCCAGCTCCAGCAGCACGGGCTTCAGGTGCTTCGCGGCATGCATGGCCACGATCCGCCCGACCTTGGTGGAACCGGTGAAGTTCACGCGGCGCACCGCCTTATGGGCGATCATCGCCTCCACCACCGCGGGTGCGTCCCCGGCGGAATGCGTGACCACATTCACCACGCCCGGCGGCACGCCGCCCTCGCGCAGGGCCTGGGCGATCAGGCTGTGGGTGCCGGGGCAGGTTTCGCTGGCCTTGAGCACCACCGTGTTGCCGCAGGCCAGCGGCAGGGCGAGGGCGCGCACGCCCAGGATGACCGGCGCGTTCCAGGGCGCCATGCCCAGCACCACGCCAACCGGCGCGCGGATCGACATGGCCAGGCAGCCCGGCTTGTCCGAGGGGATGACCTCGCCCGTGGTCTGGGTGGTGGCCGCCGCCGCCTCGCGCAGCATGCCGGCGGCCAGATGCACGTTGAACCCGGCCCAGCCGGCGGTGGCGCCGATCTCCTCGGCCATCAGGCGGATGAAATCGGGCGCCTTGGCGGCCAGCGCGTCGGCGGCCTTGAGCAGGATGGTGCGGCGCGCATTCGGGCCGAGCTTCGACCAGGCGGGGAAAGCGGCGGCGGCGGCATCGCAGGCGGCCTGGGCGTCCGCCACGGTGGCTGCGGCGGCGCGGGTCGCGACCTCGCCCGTCACGGGGTTGCGGCGTTCGAAGGTGGCGGAGCCGGTCGCGGGGCGGTCGCCCTCGCCGATGATCAGGGGCCCGTCGAGCATGTCTTCTTCCTCCCGTCAGGTCTTGTCGTAGAGGGTGGCGATGGCGCCATCGACGGCCACCTCCACCAGCATCGGCCCGTCCGCCGCCATCGCCTCGGCCAGGGCGGCATCCAGCTCCCCCGGGGTGGCCACGGCCCGGGCGGGGCAACCCATGCCGCGGGCGATGGAGACGAAGTCGATCCCCGGCAGGTCGATCCCCGGCGCGTCCCGCACCTGCAGCACGCGGGAGAAGGAGCGCATGGCGCCGTAGCCCGCGTTGTTCATCACGATCACGGCCAGGGGCAGCTTCTCCTGCACCGCCGTCCACAGCGCCTGGGGCGAGTACATGAAGGAACCGTCGCCGATCAGGCACACCACGCGCCGCCCGGGGCTGCCCAGCGCCACGCCCACGGCGGCGGGCAGGCTGTAGCCGAGCCCGCCGCTCGCCATGGTGAAGAAGGCGCCCCATTCGCGGATCGGCATCTGCGCGTGCATGGCCGGCCGGTGGGAGGGCGCCTCCTCCACCAGAATGGCGTCATCAGGCATGGCGGCGTGCAGGCGGTGCAGCGCATAGGGGGCGGCGAGGGGTGTGCTGGCCGCCGGCGGTGCCTGGCGCGGGCGTGGCGCCGGAAGCGGCCGCGCATTCGCCGGGAGCAGTGCGGCCAGGGCGGGGATGCCCAGCCGGAGCGCCCCCAGCATCGCCATCCCCGCCGGGGCAGAGGATGCGGCCTCCGCATCCGTCGTCATCTGAACGATCGGGATGCCGCTTCGGAACAGCCCGCATTCCCCCGCCACATGGAAGGTGAAGACCGGGGCCCCGATCACCAGCACCAGATCATGCCCGATCAGCGTCTCTGATACCTGCTGCGGCGCCGCGTGCAGATGCCCGGCGAAGAGCGGATG
>DATCMG010000168.1:0-11788 GCA_036563555.1 Roseomonas sp.
GCCTCCGCGCCGATCTCGTCGCCTTCGGCCAGCAGCACGGCGCGATGCACCGTGTTCTCCAGTTCCCGCACATTGCCGGGCCAGGCATGGGACAGCAGCGCCGCGCGCGCGGCCGGGGCGAAGCGGCGCTGCGGCAACCCGTTCGCCTCGGCATAGCGATGCGCGAAGTGCTCGGCGATGGGCAGGATGTCATCGGGGCGATCGCGCAGGGCGGGGAGGCGTAGCGCCACCACGTTCAGGCGAAAGAACAGGTCCTCGCGGAAGCGGCCCGCAGCCACCTCGGCGGCCAGGTCGCGGTTGGTGGCGGCCAGGATGCGCACATCCACCTTTACCGGGCCGGCCCCGCCCAGCCGGTCGATCTCCCTTTCCTGCAGCGCGCGCAGGATTTTGGCCTGGAGCCGCGGGTCCATCTCGCCGATTTCGTCCAGCAGCAGCGTGCCGCCATCGGCCTGCTCGAACTTGCCGCGCCGGGATGCCACGGCGCCGGAGAAGGCGCCCTTCTCGTGCCCGAACAACTCGCTCTCCAGCAGCGCCTCCGGCAGGGCGGCGCAGTTCAGGGCGACGAAGGGGCCCTCCGCGCGGCGGGAATGGCTGTGGATGTAGCGGGCCAGAACCTCCTTGCCCGTGCCGCTCTCGCCGGTGATCAGCACGCTGGCTTCCGCGCGCGCCACGCCCTCGGCGCGCTTCAGCACGGCGGCCATGGCGGGGTCGCGATGGATGGGTGAATCCGCCTCGCCCACCGCCGCCTGCAGCATGGCCGCGATCAACTCGGCATCCGGCGGCAGGGGCAGGAATTCCTTCGCCCCGGCCTGGATGGCGCGCACCGCCGCCGCCGCATCCGCGTTGCGGCCGCAGGCCACGACGGGGCAGGCGATCCGCTCCGCCTCCAGCGATGAGACGAGCCAGGAGACATCATGCAGCACATCGCAGAGGATGAGGTCGAAGCCCTCCGCCCGTGCCATGGCGATGCCGGCCGTCACACCATCCGCCTGGCGCAGCCGCGCCCCCCGCGAAGCCGCCATGCGCGCCGCCTGGCCCAGCTCCGCCTCCAGGCTGCCGACGATGAGGAGGCGGGTCATCCCGCGCGATCCGCCTTCACGATTTCCGTCATCGTCACGCCCAGGCGGTTGTCCTCCACCATCACCACCTCTCCGCGCGCGACGAGGCGGTTGTTGACATAGATGTCCACCGCCTCGCCCAGCTTGCGGTCCAGTTCCACCACCGCGCCGCGGCCGAGCTTCAGCAACTGGCTCACCTGCAGCGTGGCACGCCCGAGCACGGCACTGACCTGCACGGGGATGTCATAGACCGCGTCCAGCCCCTGGCTGGCGCCAGGCGGGCGGCTCTCGCCTGTCTCGGTCGCGGCGAGGGGTTCGAAGCCGTTGCTGCTCATGCGTCATCCTCAAGGGGCAGTCCAAGGGCCGCCAGCGCCTCGCGGATCGCGGCGCGGCGGCGGGAGAGGTCGAGGTCGAGGCCGCCATGGCGCCAGGCAATGCGGGCATCGCCCTCGGGCAGGCTGGGATCGGCCTCGATGGGAAGTCCCGTGGCACCGAAGCGGGCGCGGGCCTGATCCAGCAAGGCGGGGGGCACGCGCAGCACGGCGCCGGGTGGTGCGTCCTCCACCGGGCCGAGCGTGCGCAGCAGCGGCTCCAGCAGGGCGGCGGCCTCGCGCGCGGCGGCGCCAGGTAGGGCGGCATCCACCATTCTCACCAGCATTTCGGCCAGGGCCTGGGCGTTCTCGTCGGCCGCGTGCCGCGCGGCCTCCCGCGCAGTGTCGAGATGGGTCAGGGCGATTCGAATGGCCTCATCGGCCAGGGCGTCGCGCGAGGCCTGCTCGGCGGCGCGGCCGCGTGCCTCGCCCTCGCGCAGGCCGGCGGCATGGCCCTCGCGCCTGGCTGCTTCCAGCAGATCGTCGATGGAGGGAGCGGCAGGGGCCTCGGGCGGCGGCGCATCCGGCGCATCGAGATCGGGAAGGGCGAGGCCACGCAGGCCTGTCAGCAGGATCGACATGTCAGCTGATCATCGCCTCCTGCCCATCCTCGAGCAGGATCTGGCCGGAGGCGGCCAGGTCCTTCGCCGTCGCGACCATCATCGCCTGCGCCTCGTCCACGTCGCGCAGGCGAACGGCTCCGAGCGCCGCGATATCGTCCTTCAGCATCTTCGCGGCGCGCTCCGACAGGTTGCGGAAGAAGAGGTCCTTCAGCGTCTCGCTCGCACCCTTCAGGGCAAGGGCAAGCTTGTCCTTGTCCACGCTGCGCAGGAGGAGTTGCACGCCGGATCCGTCCAGGCGGCTCAGATCGTCGAAGGTGAACATCAGGGCGCGGATGCGCTCGGCGCTCTCGTGGTTGCGCTCCTCCAGCGCGGCCATGATGCGGCCTTCGGCGGCACGGTCGAGATTGTTGAAGATCTCGGCCATCACCTCGTGGCTGTCCTGGCGGCTGGCACGGGCCAGGTTGCTCATGAACTCCATCTTGAGGGTGCGCTCCACACCCTCCAGCGCTTCCTTCTGCACCGTCTCCATGCGCAGCATCCGCATCACCACCTCCATGGCGAAGCCTTCGGGCAGCAGCGCCAGCACGCGCGCCGCATGGTCCGGCCTCACCTTGGAAAGCACGACGGCGACGGTTTGCGGGTATTCGTTCTTCAGGTAGTTCGCGAGCACCGCCTCCGACACATTGCCGAGCTTGTCCCACATGGTCCGTCCGGCCGGGCCGCGGATCTCCTCCATGATCTGCGCGACGCGATCCGCCGGCAGCGTCTTCAGCAGCATCCGCTCCGTGGTCTCATATGAGCCGACGAGCTTTCCGGTGGCGCCGAGATTGTCGCAGAACTCCTTGCACAGCTCCTCCACCACCGAGGCGTCCACGGCCCCCAGCGTTGCCATGGCGGCGGAGACGTCCTTGATCTCGTCCTCATGCAGGCGGGAGAACAGCCGTTCCGAATGCCCGTCCCCCAGGGTAAGGATCAGGACCGCCGCCTTCTGCGGGCCACTCAGCGCCATGGTCAGATCTCCTCGGGGGCCAGCCATCGGCGGATGACGGCCAGGCCCTCATCCGGATGGGAGTCCATCAATGCGTTCACCTTCGCGACGGAGGAGGCGCGGAGCTGGCCCTGCACATTGTCCAGGCTGACCATCTCGTCGCCACCCGGCCCCGCGATCGCGCCAGCCGCGCCAGGGCCGGCCAGCGCACCCGCCGTGGCCGGGCCGGCAAGGGCCGCCGCACCCGCTACGCCCAGCGCGGCGCCAGCCAGGGCCGTGCCATCCGGCCCAATGCCTGCCTGCGGCACCAAGGTTGCCGTCAGCCGCTTCGCCATGGGCCGTACCACCAACAGGATCGCCAGCAGCGCGACCAGCGCGTAGATCGCCGATTCCGCGAGCCGCGCGAGGGTGGCCGGGCCGATACCCAAGCCGAGCATACCGGCATCCGCCGGGCTGTCGCCGCCTTCCGGCACCGCGAAACGCATGGAGACGACCTCCACCCGGTCCCCGCGCCGCTCGTCGAAGCCGACCGCGCTGCGCACCAGCGTGGCGATGCGCGCCAGCTCCTCGGCACTGCGTTCGCGGAAGGTGGGTGGCGCTCCCTCCCACACACCATCGACCAGCACGGCCACGGAGAGACGACGGAGCACCGGGTGCTCGCGCAGCGTGCTCCGCACCGTCTTGCCGATCTCGTAGTTGGTCGTCTCCTCGGACTTGCTTTCCTGGCTGGCATTGCCGCCGGAACTTTCGGCGCCCGGAAGCTGGTTCGCGACGGAGACATTGCCGCCATCCGCACCGCGCGACTGCTCCTGGCTGTTCTGCACGCTGCGCGCCACCTGGTTCTCCGGGTCGAAGCGCTCCTCGGTGGTCTGGACGCGGTCGAAGTCCATCTCCACCGCCGCTTCTGCCCGCACTCGGCCGGCACCGAGGCTGCGTTCGAGCATCTCCTCCTGGGTGGCAGCGGCGGCGGGGCCGTTCAGCGCCTGCCCGCCGCGCGCCAGCAACTCGCCCCGGCTGTCCACGATGGAGACGTTGCGCGCCTGCAGCCCCGGCACGGCGGTAGCGACGAGATGCAGCACCGCCTGCACGCCTTCCCGGTCCAGGCGCTGCACGCCCTGCATGGTCAGCACCACGCTCGCCTGCGCCTCGGCGGGCTGGCGGGAAAAGGCCTCGCGCCGCGGCAGCACCAGATGCACGCGGGCGGCGCGCACGCCGGCCAGGCCACGGATGGTGCGGGATAATTCGCCCTCCATCGCGCGCAGGCGGTTCACATCCTGCTGGAAGGGCGTCGTGGTAAGGCTCTCGCCGCGATCGAAGATCTCCCAGCCCACGCTGCCGCCCGCGGGCAGGCCTTCGCGTGCGAGGGAGAGGCGGAGGCGCGGCACCATCTCCTCCGGCACCAGGATCGTGGTGCCGCCGGCGCCGAGCCGGTAGGCGACCTTCTGCCGGTCCAGCGAGGCGACCACCGCCCCTGCATCGCGCGGGTCGAGTTCGGAATACAGCAGAGCCATGCCTGGCTGCCCGGCCCGCATTCCGAACCAAGCGAGCAGCCCGAGCACGGCCAGCGCCGTCGCTGCCATGGCGCCCAGCCGGACCGGGCCGAAGGCGCGGAACTGGGCGAGGACAGCGGCCATTCAGCCCTGCTTCCCATGGCGCGGCGCGAGCAGCATCCGGCCCGCCCCTGGCTGCACGAAAGGCAAGCGCGTGGCGCGGTGGCGCATGGTCCGCTGGCGCATGAGGGATTCTCCCGGCGCCGGCTTCCTGCCGGCCCGGCAAGGTTTGCCGGGTTGTGGTTAAGGCATGGTTACCTGCCGCGGCTCAGCCTCCGCCCGTGATGGAACGCACCTTGTCGAAGCTGTAGGTCGCGGCCCCCATACGCAGTTGCAGCACGCCGTTGGCGCGCTCGGCCGCCGTCGCCGTGCCGATCACAGTGAAGGGTGCCGTGGCCGTTTCGCCGCTCGCATCCGCGCCGGTCACCGCCACCTTGTAGGCGCCGTCCGGCAGTTGCTTGCCACTGGCGTCGCGGCCGTTCCAGCTCCAATCCTGCGCTGCCGTGCCGAGGGTCACCTGGGCCTCGCGCAGGGTCTTGCCGCTGCTGTCCAGCACGGCCACGCGAGCCGTGCGGGCTGTGCCGGCGGCGGGCAGGCGCACCGTCGCGCTGCCGTCCTGCAGCGGCAGCGAATCCCCCTCCACCTCCACGCGCTGCCCGAGCATCGGCGAGGCGGCCGTGAGCTGCGCTGCCTGCTGCAGCGACACCATCTGCTCCAGGTTCTTGTTCATCGCGATCTGCTGCTCGACGGAGGCAAACTGCACGAGTTGCGCGGTCATCTGGTTCGTGTCGAGCGGATCGGTCGGGGACTGGTTCTTCAGCTGCGTCGTCAGCAAAGTCAGGAAGTTGTCGAAGCTGCCCGCCAGCTGCGTGCGCGAGGTGGCGGCGGCGGATGCGGCTGTGGCGGTCGTGCCGGTGGTCGAGGAAACGGCCATGAGGTCCTCCTGTCAGATCGCGATATCGAGAAGGCCGAGCAGGGCCTGGCGGCGCGGGCCGGACTCCTCGGGCGCGGCGGGACTGTTCGGCCCGCGCCAGCCCTGGCCGGGGCGTCGCCCGCCGCCATCGGCACCACCGCCGGGGGCCTGGCCACCGGCATCCCCGCCCAGCAACTGGAAACTGAGGCTGCGCCCACCCTCCGCGCCGATCCCGGCGCCGCCCAGTGCCCGGTCCAGCGCGGCACCGTCACGCGCCAGCAGGGCGAGGGTCTCCGGCCGCTCGGCCGCCACCTGCACCCGGGCGGCGTCGCCGATCCGCTCCACCGTCACCTCGACGCGGCCCAGTTCCACCGGATCGAGGCTGAGGGCGATCCGGCCATCCGTACCGCCGCCCAGCGCCAGTGCGATGGCCACAGGCGCCACCTGCTCGGCTGGCGCGACGCGGGGGACGAGGCGTGCGGGTGCAGGGGCCTCGGCGGGGTGAGCGGGCAGCGGAACAGGTGGAGGTGCGGGGGGCGGCGGGACCGGCATAACCGGCGCTGCGGCCGGTGGCGGCGCCACCGCAGGAGCAAGGGCGTTGGCCGTCGTGGCCGGATCGGAGCCTGTGGCCGGCTGGGTGGATGCTGCGGCTTCCGCCGTCAGGCTCGGCGCTGGCGCCTCCGTTGCCGAAAGGGGGATATCGGTGAGGCGCCGGATCTGATTTTCCCGCTCCGCTGACGCGGTAGGCGGGCGCGTGGCGGGCTCCGGCCCTGCGGCAGCGGCGCTGGCCGGGGCGGAATGGCCCTGAACTGCTTCCTCGGGCCCGGCGGGCGTATCGCTCAACTCCGTCACCGATGCGGCCTGGCGTGGCGCGCTCGGCGCGGGAAGCACCCGGCCCGATGTGGCGGCCGTGCCGTCCCCTGGCTGCCGATCCTCCGGGCTGACCGGCACAGTTATCACGGTGGAAACAGGGGAGGGAACGGGCAGCGGTGCGGGCATACCGACGGGTGGAAGAGGGGTGAGGGCAGCTACGGGATCGGCCGGCGTAGGCATGGGCGCGACGCCCGGATCGGTGCCCGGGGTAGCCTCGACCTCCACCAGGGGCGCCTCCGGCGATGATGGTGGATCGGCTCGCAGAGACTCCTGCGGCGGCGTCGGGCCGGGCATGGGAAGGAGGCTCTCCGTGATGGAGGGCGCCGGGACGATGGCGGCCCCCGGCTCCGCGTGCATCGGATCGGTGGCGCCCGGGCCGGGCTGCGGCGTCTTGCCTGCAGCCGGCACCGGGCTCTCAGGGGGCGCCGCCGCGACGCTTTCCGGCACCGTCGCGTCCGTCGCGGTGCCCTGGGCGGCCAGGAGCTGACCCAGCGCGAGCGCGAAGCCGCCCCCCGCCGCAACGGGGGCAGGAGCGGTTCCGCGCGTCGGCGTGGTCTTCGGCAGGCTCTCCAGCGCGTCCATGATCGGCTCCGCTCCTCCGTCCGCCATGCGACGAACCGGACCAGGCACCCGCAAGCCCTTTGCCAGCCCCGGCGAGGTCCTGGGCGGCACGCCCGGCCGCTGGGGCGGCAGCCTCTGCCGCCCCCCGGCAGGCAACGCCGTCGGAATCGCCTCCAGGCCCTGGCATGTCCGTTGCGCCCTGGCCCCCGGGACGGCCCCACCGCCCCGCCCATTCGCAACGGAGCCTGGAATGTCGCTCTACGCCTCGATGAACACGGCCATCAGCGGTCTGGCCGCCCAGGCGCGCTCGCTGGGCAACGTCGCCGACAATGTGGCGAACAGCCAGACGGTCGGCTTCAAGCGCACCGACACGAACTTCGTGTCCTATGTCACGCGTTCCACCCTGCAGGTGAACCAACCCGGCTCCGTCACTGCACGGCCCGATTACACCAATACGGTGCAGGGCACCGTGCAGCAGTCGGACAACCCGCTGGCCATGGCGATCGCGGGGCAGGGCATGTTCGCGGTGGCCATGCCGCGCGGCACGGAGAACGGGCTGCCCACCTTCGACGCGCGCACCTACTACACCCGCGCCGGCGATTTCGGCATGAATACGGACGGCTATCTCGTGAACGGCCAGGGCTACTACCTGCAGGGATGGCAGGCGGATTCAGAGGGTAATCCGGACCGATCCACTATCCAGCCGCTGCGCGTGGACCAGTCCGTCTACAACCCGGTGCCGACGGGCAATGTGAATCTCTCGGCCAACCTGCCCGCGGATTCCACCACCGTCCCTGTCGCGGCGCAGATCCAGATCTATGACAGCCTGGGGCGGCTGCATTCCGTGGACATGACTTGGACGAACACCGGCACCAATCAGTGGCAGCTCTCCATGAGCGTCCCGGACGACAAGACGGCGCCGGCCATCACGACGCGCACCATCGACGTGAATTTCGGCACCGCGGCCAGCGCGACCACCCCGGCCGGCACCATCGGCTCCTTCGGCACCGGCACCAACCTGACCGGCAGCACCGCCGTCCCCGGCGATCCCTCCACCGTCACCTTCGCGGCGGATTTCGGCCAGGGCACCCAGACGATCAAGCTCAACCTCGGCAATTTCAACGAAGCCTCGGGCGTCACCCAATATTCCGGCCAGGATTACACGCTGCGCGACATTTCGCAGGATGGCGTGCCGCTAGGCAGCTTCTCCACCGTTTCGCTGGGCGACAATGGCGACCTGACGGTGAATTACGACAACGGCCAGGCACGCGTGATCGGCCGCGTGCCGCTCGTCACCTTCTCCGATCCCGACAAGCTGCAGAAGACCGACGGCCAGGCTTATCTCCGCACGGAGGAGAGCGGCGAGGCCCGTGTGAACGATGCCTCCTCCAATGGCAGCGGCAAGATCGTCACTTCCGCGCTCGAGAGCTCCAACGTGGACATCGCCTCCGAGTTCTCGAAGCTCATCCTGGCCCAGCGCGCCTATGCGGCGAACACGAAGATCGTCACCGCGGCGGATGAGCTGCTGCAGGACACGCTGAACATGCGCCGCTGACGGCGCGCGGCACCAACCATGAGGGTGCCGCCGGCAGGGTGGCACCGGGAAAGCGGAGCGGATGAGCCTCGATCTCGCCCTGTCCATCGCGCGCAGCGGGCTGTCGCATGTCAACCGGCAGCTCGCGCAATCGGCCTCCAACGTCGCGAATGCGGCCACGCCCGGCTACACCCGCAAGGTGGTGCAGGGCGAGGCCTCCGTCGCGGGCTCCCTTGCCTCCGGCGTCCGCAGCGCGGAGGCGACGCGGGCGGTGGACACGGCGCTGGTAACCCAGATGAACGCCGCCCGCGCCACGACCGAGGCCGCCGCCGCCCGCGTTCGTATCCTGGAGGGGGTGGAGGTCGCACATGGCGCCATGGGGGAATCCGTGGCCGACCTGACCGCGGCGCTCGGGGATGCCTTCGTCGCCCTGCGGAACGATCCCTCCGACACGCTGCTCCAAGGCGGTGTCACCGATGCGGCAGGGACGCTGGCCGCCCGCTACAACACCGTCTCCACCGCCATCCAGGCCGCCCGTCAGGCGGCGCAGGACGGCATGGAGGAGGATGTGGCGGCGCTGAACGGCGCGTTGCGGCAGGTTTCCGAGCTGACGGACCAGATCCTGCCCCTGCGTGCCCAAGGCATGAGCACGGTGGAGCTGGAGGACAAGCGCGACCAGGCAATCGCGACCATCTCCTCCATCATGCAGGTGCGCGCCGTGTCGCAGGCCGATGGTGGGATGGTGCTGATCAGTTCCGGCGGGCTGAACCTGCCGCTGCACGCGGAGAAGGGGCCCTTCTCCATCGGTGCGGCCATAATCGGCGCGGAATCCTATCACGGTGCCAGCGGCACGCTGCCGGGCGTGATGCTCGGGGGCGCCGACGTCACGGTGCGCCTCGGGAACGGCACGCTCGGCGCCTATGCCTCGCTGCGCGATGCCGAGCTGCCGCTGGCCCAGGCCGAGCTGGATGTCTCCGCCGCCAACCTCGCCGCGCGATTCGACGCACAGGGGCTGACGCTCTTCACCGGCAGTGCCGGCACTGTGCCCGATCCCACCGCCTCCTATTCCACCAGCGGCTGGATCGGCTTGGCCGGCGCCTTGCGGGTCAATTCGGCCGTGCGGGCCGATCCGAGCCTGGTGCGCGACGGCACCCATGCCGTCACCGGAAGCGCGGGCGGGCCCACCGCCTTTACCCCGAACGGCGCGACCGGCCCGGCGGATTTCACCACCCTGCTGGATCGCGTGCTGAACCAGACTTTCGGCACGGAGGTCTCGGCTGGCAACCCGCAGCCCGGCTTCACCACCACCGGCCTCGGCCCGGATGGCAGCCTCTCCTCCACCCTGCGCTCCGGGCGCAGCCTGGAGGATCACGCGGGCCGGCTCGTCGCCACCCAGACGGCCGCCCGCGCCGGGGCGGAGGAGGAGGGCGCGAGCTCGGGCGACCTTCTCTCCTCCATCGAGAGCCGCTTCGCGGAGCGCTCGGGCGTGGACATGGACACGGAGCTGGCCGCGATGGTGACCCTGCAGACGGCCTATGCCGCCAATGCCCGCCTCGTCTCGGTGGTGCAGTCAATGTACGACACGCTCTTCCAGGCGGTGCGGTGATGGCGATCGCGGGGATCGGCTCGGGTGCGCTGGCGCGGCTTGTCGCGCAATCGGCCAGCATCAAGTCGCAGATCGAGGTCCTGACTGCCCAATCGGCGGATGGGCGGCGCGGCACCTATTACGGCGACATCGCGGGCGATGCCCGCCGCGCCATCAGCCTGCGCGCGGAGATCGACCGCCGCGAGACCCATGCCACCGCCATTGGCCGTTCCCTCGGGCGCACCGGCGCGGCGCAGGAGGCGCTGGAGCGCCTGTCGGCCATCGCGGAGGATTTCCTGAGCCAGGCGGGCAAGATCACCACCGCCGACAGCACGCGGATCACCGCGCTGGCCAGCAATGCGCGCCAAGCCATCGGGGAGGTCGCGGGCCTGCTCAACGAGCAGCATGCGGGCGAGTACCTGTTTGGCGGCGCCGATTCGGTCAATCCGCCCATTCCCGATCCTGCCGGCATCATGGGCACGGACATGGCGACCGACATCGCCGCCGCGGTCGGGACATTGGCTGCCGGCAACAGCGCGGCCGTCCTCGCCGCCACGCTGGCGGCCGCGACGAACGTGACGGCCGGCGAGACACCCTTCTCCGATTATTCCCTCGATCCCTCGCGGGGCTTGGCCGAGGCGCGGCCCACCACCCTGACCGGCGATGGCGAGCAGGTCGGGACCGGCCTCTTCGCCAACCGCAACGCCGCCGCGAGCACGGAGGGAAGCGAGGCGGGAGGCTGGTCGCGGGACCTGCTGCGTGGGCTGATGACACTGGCGAGCCTGACCGCCGGCAAAACCGCGGCGGGGCAGGATTTCGACGCGATCGTGGCCAGCGTCACCGGAAGCCTGAAATCGGCGATGAACGCGTTGGGCGAGGAGGCCGGCGCGCTCGGCCTTTCCGAAACGCGGCTGGAATCGGCCAGAACGCGCCACTCGGAGATGCAGGTCACCATCGAGTCGCAGCTCGCGGATGTGGAGGAGGTGGACCTAGCCACCACGCTGACGGCCCTGCAGGACACGCAGACCCGCCTCCAGGCCTCCTGGCAGGCGCTCTCCATGCTCTCGCGACTGTCATTGACCGACTTCCTGCGCTGAGGCGCCAGATTCAGCCGCCGTTAACCGCCGCCGGCCCAGGATGAACCCGATACCGCAAAAGGCGGAACGCAATGGGTGGCAGCCAGGAAGCTGGGCGCCACCGGACAGGAAAGGGGCAAGACATGGCCCTGAACTCAGTCAACACGAATATCGGCGCCGCCGTCGCGCTGCAATCGCTGAACCGCACCAACGACGCGCTCTCCGTCACGCAGAAGCGCATCTCCACCGGCTACCGGGTGGCGGATGCCAAGGATGACGGCGCGGCCTTCGCGGTTGCCCAGTCCGTGCGCGCGGACATCGCCGGCATCACCTCCGCCAATGAGCAGATCGGCGGCGTGCAGGGCGTGCTGGACACGACGCTCTCGGGCCTGACCAAAGTTTCCGAGACGATGAGCGACATCCGTGGCGTGCTGGTGAAGCTGGCGGACGGCACCCTCTCCGACTCCCAGCGCGACCAGTACGAGTCGCAATACTCCTCCCTCAAGACCCAGGTGGAGAACTACATCTCGGACGCGACCTATAACGGCCGCACCCTGCTCAGCACCTCCACCTCCAGTGGCGGCGGCAACATCGCGACGGTCCGCAACGAGACCGGCACCACCTACACGCTGAACGCGGTGGACGGCGCCACGCTGACCATCGCCGCCGCGCCGACCGATGCGGCCGCTGCCGCCTCGGCCCTCGCATCGAGCGGC
>DATCMG010000177.1:0-10415 GCA_036563555.1 Roseomonas sp.
CCCGCTCGACATCGACCCGAATCTGAAGGGCGGCACGGTGCGCGTGGAATACAAGATTGGGCCGAATGGCCGTGTGGAGCCCGGCTCCATCCGCATGGTGGCGAGCCCCCGAGCCACCGCGACCGACATCGGCCTGCACGCCGAGACGGCCCGCACGCTGCATGCCTATGCCGGGTTGCTGGGCTCGGCGCATGAGGCGATCCAGAAGCTCCGCAGGCTCCTGCAGGGCCAGCGTGCGCCGGAACAGGGCAGCGCCGCCTGGGAAGCGCAAATGGAGCTGGCGAAGCTGGATGGGATGCTCCGCAGCCGCATGAAAAGCACGGCTGGCGGGGTGGTGGACGAAGCCCGCGCGGTCCAGGTGGCAGAGGACATCGCGAACCTCCGTGCCCAGCTGGCGGAGGCACAGCGGATCCTGGAGGGGTTCGACCCGGCCGACCCGCGCGGCTTCATCGCCGCCGAGGGCGTGGAGCAGCGGCGCGAGCGCATCGCCGCCACCAACCGCCAGGTCGTCGCCACCAACAATATCGGCCGGATCACGATCAGGAAGGGCGTCGTGGGTGTCCAGGAGCCCGGATCGGGAAAGGCCTCCGCCGATCCGGCGGCGGGCTATCATTTCTCCGGCACGCCTCCGGATCTCGTGCTCAGCCGGAACCCGAGCGCCGGGGACGCACCGCTCCTCATGCTCGTCGAGCATCGCGGGCGGCTCTACATCGCGCCGCAGCCCTCGGCGGATTCACAAATCACCAGGGCTGTCCACGCCAACAACATCCGGGCCCAGCTCGACGGCTACCCGCCCCCACGGCCCGGCCAGAACTGGTCTCCGGATGGGGATGGCTGGCAGCACTGGGGCAAGGACAGCGACGGGCGCGCGATGCGGATCGTCAAGGATAACGGCAAGCCCGTCCAGAACGCCGATGGCAGCTTCCGCTACGTCGAGCAGCCGGACCGCCCCAGCTTCGACGACCGGAAGGCAAGCGCCGTCGCCAACCAGCCAGCGCCCGAGTTACGCAGCGCGGCGCTGGAAACCGCCCTGGACAATCAGAAGGTCGGCAAGGCCGAGGCGGACCGCGCGATCCTGCGCCGCTGGTCCGATACGCTGGCCGAGCTGGGCCGCATCGGCGAGACCTCCCAGGGAATGAACCTGCCGACCGAGCCGGAACTGGCGCACCGTGCGGCAACGGCCTTGGCCAAGGGCATCGAGCCGGATGGAAGCTATATCGAGCCGCGTTACGACGACTTCCGCTACGTGCTGCGCGACGCGGCACTCGCCGCCATCCTCGGCTTCGATGCCGACACGGTGGACAAGTTCGTGCGGAACGGCACGCCGCTGCCGCACGAAGCGCGCGACCCGGCTAGGCAGCGGGAGCTCTATGACAAGCTCTACGCCGCCCTGCCCGACTCCCAGTCCAAGGGCGAGCTGTGGTCCCGCTACCGCGAGCTGCGCGGCCGGCTGCCTGCCGAGAAGGGCGGCTTCGGTGACTTCGAACGCATCCCGATTCCGACCCATCTCCTGCAGAACGAGCCGAAGACCCTCATCGACGGCGGCATCCGGGTTCCGGAGGCGCTCGGTCCCGACCTGCCTCCAGCCGGGAACTACGCGCTGGAGAGCAAGGGCGGCGGATCCTACAGCAGGGAGCAAGCCGGCCGGTACAGCGACAATCTGAAGCGCAACGGAGACAAGCTGGTCGGGGATGGCGGCGAGAGCTATGCCGGCGTCGTCTATCTCTTCGACAACCTCAAATCCGCCACCACCGCCGCGAACTCCCTCAGCAGCGAGGGACGCCATGCGAAGATTTTCGTGGCCTATGTGGACGACAAAGGCCAGGTGAAGTGGATCCGCCGCCGGACCCCGCCAAAAGGAACGAAGCCATGAGTGATGGCCCGGCGATGTTGAGCCTCGATGCCGAGCTGGAGGCCGCCGACCTCGCCGCAGCGGTCACTCTTGTAATGGAAGCGTGCCGCGAGGTGCCCGGTCTGCCCGCGCCGCGCGGCTGGCGCGGCGATGACGAGGAAGCCCATCCCGCCACGGAGCCGGTGAACAAGGCGCTGCACGGCGTGACATTGGCCTTCGGCTCGCCGCATGAGGATGGGGCGGTGTTCCGCGGGGAGGAGCCACGGCGCTTCACCTTCGGGCTCGACTCCCGGCAGGACGACCGCCCGGCCGCGGCCCTCCGGCCCACCCTACACGGCATGGCGGCGCTCCTCACGGCACTGGCGATGCGGGGCGTGCTGCGCCGTGCCGTGGTGCGGCGGCTGGAGGGCGGCCACTGCCTTCCGGTGCTGCCGCTGGTGGAGGACGCGACGCATCTCCTGGCCTGCCCGGTGCAGGAAATCGAGGGGAGCTACACCGATCCTGCGCCCTTTGCGGCAGGCTGGGACGCGACGGAAAAGCAGGGCGCATTGCGTATCCACCGGCGCGCCATGGAGGAACTCGGCAACCCCGATTTCCTGCGCCGCATCCTGCCCACCCACATGGCCATGGCCCGCGCCGCCCGGCCAGGGACCATCCGCTTCTACCCCCCGCGCTTCGCCGAGGGCGAGTTCGCCGTGCTGGAGGCCGGGGAGCCGACCCTCACCGGAATCGGCTACGATGCGTCGAACGGAAGCTATGAGTTCGCCGGCCACATCCCGTCCGGCACGGATCTGCGCTGCCTCGACCTGCTGGCAGCCTGGCGCATCGCGTCCAGGGGCGAGATCGAGGGCCGTCCCGTGCGCGAGGTGCGCGCCGTCTTCATGGATGCGGAGCAGGCGCGGCGCGGCGCGCCCCTGTTGCGGGCCGCTGGCGTTATCCCTTGCTGGGAGGACGGCACCGGCCATCGACGGCGTTTAGAGGGAAGTGGCTGAGCACCGTGCCCCGTGGCCAGCCGGATGTGGCTGGCAGGGAACCGGATCACGGCCGCTCCTCCACGATCCGGTTTAGGGCACTCCTTCGGGGTCGGGGCCGGATCCCTCCTGGCTGGCGCGCCATTGCCCGAGCATGGCCCGGAAGCGGTCCTTGCCCTCCTCCCCATCCGCCCTCGCCAGTTCCTCCATGAAGAATTGCCGCTGCTCCTCGCCCATCGCCTGCAGCAATCCCTGCTGTTGCTCCGGTAAGCCATCCAGCGTTCCGCCCTGCCTGCGATGCTGGGCCACGGAGCGGGCAAGGCCCCGCAATGTCTCCATTGTTGCATCCGACAGGCCAGCCATGTCCGGACCCTCCATCCAGACCGTGATAACGCTGCCCCCGAGCCACGGTTATCGCAACGCGGGTCTGCCTGAATCTTCATCTGGCAACGCCGCAAAGCGATCAAGCCAGGTCAGGAGATACTCCCGGGCGTGATCTGTGTTATGGTGGGGCGGATATATCTGACTTTGTAATGACCCGCCGGAAGCTAACAACGATGAAGCGAGGTGACCCATGGCGAAGGCTCCACGCGCTGAAAACAAGGCCGGAAAGAAGGCTGCGTGGGGGAAGGTGCCGGCCGCCGAAGCAGCAGTCCTGACACCAGCCGCGAGCTTATGGAAGAACATACCCGGCTTCAGAGCCGGCCCCGTCGCCTGATGGCGAGAACGAACACCCCAGGGAAATCGCCGCGAGCCAGCCGGCCGTTGCCGGTTCACGAGTGACCGAATGATGGAACCTCTTTTCTCTCAATTCTGTTCTGTGGGCCACGCGCCTGCGAAAGAGTGTTCCCATGGCAAGTAGCAACCTCATGTCATATCGCAGCGACATAGACGGATTGCGCGCGGTGGCCGTCCTGTTCGTTGTCGCCTTCCACGCAGGCATCGGCCCCTTCGGCGGGGGCTATCTCGGGGTGGACATCTTCCTGGTCATCTCCGGCTTCCTGATCGGATCGATCGTGGACCGCAGCGTCGCCGCAGGCAGCTTCTCCTTTCGTGATTTCTACGAACGGAGGGTCAGGCGCATCGCTCCCGCCTTCCTCTTCATGCTTTTCGGCACGTTGCTTCTGGCCATCCAATATGCGCCGCCATCCGAAATGGCCGAGGTCGGGCGCACCTCAGTGGCAGCGCTGCTATCGCTGTCCAATGTCTATTTCTGGCGGAACACCGATTATTTCGCCAAACTGGCGGAAAGCCAGCCCCTGCTGCACACTTGGTCGCTCTCGGTCGAGGAGCAATTCTATCTCCTGATGCCGCCGGTTGTGGTGCTCCTGTACCGCTGGCTTCCAGGGGCGCGCCGCCCTCTCGTTCTGGCAGCGGCCATTTTGTCTTTCCTGGCCAGCATACTCGCAGCCAAAAACTACCCCGCCGCCAGCTTCTACCTGCTGCCGACGCGCGCCTGGGAGTTGCTCCTGGGGATGCTCGTGGGGCTCTACCAATTCCGGCCGCTTGAGAAGCAGCTTACGAGAAGCATGGTTGCCACTCTCGGCGCCGCGATGATCGGAGTGGCAGTCTTCGCCCACACCGGGAAAGTGCCGCTCATCGAACCCGCGCCGCTGCTTCCATGCCTCGGCACCGCCTGCATCATAGCGGCCGGCCGGGCAGGCCCAACCCTGATAGGCCGGTTGCTGTCGGCCAGGCCGCTCGTCCTCATCGGCCTGATGTCCTACTCCATCTATCTCTGGCACTGGCCGATCATCGTGTTCCAACGGTCGGACGCCTTCCTGACCGCGGAAGCAGGTCCTGCCATCAACACGCTCGTCATATTCGTGGCCTCCCTCGTGATGGGCGGCGTCAGCTGGTACGCGATCGAAAGGCCCTTCCGCTCACGCGAGAAAATGGGGCGGGGCAGCGTGTTCGGCGTCGTCGGGACGTCCGCGGCACTGGCCGGTGCCATCGGGGTGTTTGGGGTTACGTCGGGGGGGTACGCATGGCGCTTTCCTGACCTCGCCCGCGAGGCCGCGGCCTATCTGGATTACGACCCGCGCCCACAATACCGGGCGGGGACCTGCATGATCTCCTCGGGTTTCGGCTTCGAAAACTTTCGGCAGGATGTGTGCCTGGCCCGATCGGCGGGGCAGAAGCACTACCTCCTCCTCGGGGACAGCCACGCGGCCCATCTGTGGAGCGGACTCGAACAGGCCGTCCCGCAGGCCACCATCATGCAGGCGACCGCCTCGGGCTGCCGGCCCACGCTGCACGCGGAGGCAGGGGCGTGGGACCAATGCCGGCTCGTGGTGAACCATGTGCTGAAGAACTACCTTTCCACCCGCCCGGTGTCGGCAGTCCTGCTGGCGGCCAAGTGGGAGGAGGGCGACATCCCAGGCCTTGAGCAGACCCTCGACTGGGCAAGAGGCCAAGGTGTCAAAGTCATCCTGTTCGGGCCTATCGTTCAGTATCGCACACCCGTCCCGCGCCTGGTGGCCAACTCCCTGCGAACCGGGGAAAACCTGCTTGAAAAGCACCGGATCAAGCACCTGCAGCAATTGGATCACCGGCTTCGGGCGATAGCCCTGGCCAGGGGCGTCCAGTATGTCTCTCTGTGGGACATCATGTGCAGCCACCAGAATTGCATGGCCACCACCTCGGACGGCCGGCCGCTGCAGTTCGACTATGGCCATGTGACGGAGGAAGGATCGAGGCTTCTGGCCGAGCTGATTGTGGCAGAAGCCCCGATCAGCACGGAAAACCCTTAGCTCGGCTGGTTCAAGGCGAACCGGCGCTGCACCGCGGTATGGCCAGCGCAACAGCACGCCGCATTTCACAAGAGCTCCGGGCTGCCAGCGGCCGAATTCCGCCACCGGCAGCCCTGTCGTGTGATCCACTCATATGTTTGATCCCAGGGTTTGATGGTGTAGTTTTCCAGCAGGCGTGGAAGGACACGCTATGGGCCAGGTTCAACATGGGAGCGCCACCACGACAGCGGCGCTCCGTCGAGCGATACAGCATAGTCAAGTGAGCCCAAGAGGGCTCGCCAGGCGCTACGGGATCAACCCGAAGACGGTGGCCAAGTGGAGAAAGCGAACCTCTGTCTCCGACCGGCACACCGGCCCTCAGGAACCCAGGTCAACGGTCCTGTCGGTCGAGGATGAGGCCGTCGTTGTCGCCTTCCGCCATACGCTGCTGCCGCTCGACGACTGTCTCTACGCCCTCCAGCCCGGTGCGCCCGCAGGCGGAGCTGCCGGAGCCCCTGCCCCTCCTCCGCCATCTGCGCGCAGAGCCGGGCCAGCAGATGCTCCGCCGCGATGTCGATGGCGGCGCGCGTGATCAGGGGTTCCTCGAACTCCAGAGTGACGGTTCGGTCCGGCGCGGGGCGGATGCTGCGGAAGGGCTCCGGGGCGGCGCCGGTGGCGCGGTCCAGCATGAGGGAAAGCCCCGCCCCGAAACGGCGGGCCAGGGGCGCGCGGGGCTGCGCCAGCACATCGCCGATCCGGTACAGGCCAAGGCGTCGCAACCCGGCCATGGCCTCCGTCTTCAGCCGCAGAGCGTCGATGGGCAGGGGGGCCAGTGCCGCAGCCGCCTCCCCCGCCGGCACAGGGCCGGGGATGCTCAGGATCTCCGTGGCCAGCCAGGGCAGGTGCAGGGCGAGGATGCGAGGCCCCCGTGCGGTCGGCTCGGCCTGGGCGGACACGGGCTCAGCCGGTGTTGTGCGGGCGGGCGCCACGGCCGCGCATCAGCACGAAGCCGCTCCTCTGCAGGTGCTCGACCAGACGCTCGGCCGCCAGGCTGGCCGCGAGGTCTCCACCGCCGCGCCGGGCCTTGCCGCGGGCGTCGAAGCGCAGCGCATGGGCGAGGGCGGTCGCGATCTCCTCAGCGGTGGCGGGGATCAGGTCTTCGGGTGGACGGGGCGAATCGGGCACTAGAGTTGCTCCAAACAACCCGAGCGACCCTGGCAGATGTTCGTTCTTTGCTCCGGCATTGACAGGCCAGACCTGGTAAGTGTCCGGATCCTCGCTCACGGTAACCTGGGGCGAGGACAGGCCGGGACCCTACCATCACCGCCCACCCACCAGCGGCGCAGGGTCGCGGGCTACCCCGCCCAGCGCCGCGGTCCCTGCGGAGGCGCACCCGAGCAGCGCTGCCATGTGCGCGCTGCCAGGTTCCGTCGCCAGCGCTCTTTCGGAATCGATGATGCTCAGCGCAAAGCGCATCGTGCCACTCCAATCCCAGACCGGCGCAGCTGCTGACACATAACCGGTGCCGTCGTGTCGCCGGACCACTACGAAGCCCTCGCTCCGCATCTCCTCTTGTGCGGCCTCCACGAAGGCGGCCGCCGTCCCCCCTGCACCGCGAGCAGCTGCTAACTCGCGCTCGATCAGCGGCATGGTGACATGCTGCGGTAGGCTGGCCGCGAAGGCCTTTCCCGCCGCCGTCGACATGATCGACAGCAACCCCGTGCGAAGCTCGTAGGCGGCCCGCCGGTCGCCCTCCTGCTTGAACAGGCTCACCGGCCCGTCCGGCGTCCAGACGGTGGCGGCCGCGCTGTGCCGCGTGATGTCCCGCAGCGCGGTCACCTCGCGCCGCATGACCTCGAAGCCGTCCATCTGCTGGATGGCCCGCATGCCCAGCGCGACAGAAGCCGGCCCAAGCCGGTAATGGCCCGGCTTCTCATCGGCCGCCGCCAACCCGGTGCGCACGAGACTGACGAGGTAGTTGTTTGCCGCGCTCGGCGTCATGCCCGCGCGGGAAGCTACCTGCTTCAGCGGCAGCGGCCTTGGGCTGTCCTGCAGCGCCGTCAGCAGACGGAAGGCCACCTCCACCGACTGGATCCCGCGGCGGGCTTCCGATGCGCTCACCGGAGCCCTCCACATGGGGCGGTGCCCATGCATTGCAGCATCGTTGACATCCCGAGGGTGAGCCATCACCATACAACATAAGAAAATAAATTCAACATTATTGAATATTTTGGGATGTTAGCGCTACTCGGTACTGATCCCCAAGGATGAAAAAGCCTCACAGAAAGGCGCGGAAACAAGGAACGGAGGAAAGTGCGTGCCACGGATGCAGAGCGTCTACACGGTCATTCGCGACATGGACGCTGCTGAGCGCTTCTATGGCGCGGCCCTCGGCCTCTCCCCCAGCTTCCGTGACGGCGAGCGTTGGTGCCAGTTCCGCCCCGACAACACGAACTTCGCCCTAAGTTCCGCCGAAGAGGCTGCGCCCGGCGCGTCGGGCAGCGTCGCCGCCTTCGAAGTCGATGATGCCGCCAAAACCGAACGCCGCATGCGAGAGGCCGGTGGCGGGATCGTCGTGCGGCGCGACATGGGCGCGCACGGCGCCGTCCTCACCTGCGCCGACCCCGAGGGCAATCTTTTCCAGATCTTCTCCAGGACCGCGGCCGGCTGAGCCGGTGCTCGCCCGCCCCAGGAGCCATCCCATGAAATTCGGCATCTTCGATCAGAACGACCGCGGCGGCCTGCCCCTGGCCGAGCAGTACGAGCAGCGGCTTCGCCTCGTGGAACTCTACGATCAACTCGGCTTCCACTGCTACCACATGAGCGAGCACCACGCGACGCCGCTCAGCACGACGCCGTCGCAGAGCGTCTTCGTCTCGGCGATGATCCAGCGCACATCGCGCCTGCGCTTCTGCCCGCTTGTCTCTCTCCTGCCGATCCATCACCCGATGCGTCTGGCCGAGGAGATCTGCATGCTCGACCATCTCAGCCGCGGCCGCTTCGAGTTCGGCATCGGCCGCGGTGCCTCGCCACACGAGCTGAAGGCCTTCGGGGTGGATGCGGCAGTGGCCCCGCAGATGTATGCGGAGGCTTTCGAGATCATCCAGCGCTACTTCTCCTCCGACGCGCTGAGCTTCGAGGGCAAGTTCTGGCAGTTCGACGACGTGCCGGTGGAGATGAAGCCCTTCCAGCAGCCGCATCCACCGGTCTGGTACGCCCTCGCCTCCCCGAATTCGACGGTATGGCCGGCGCAGCATGGTGTGAACGTCGTCTGCGGCGGCCCCGTCGCGCGCATCGGCGCCATTAGCGAGCGCTACCGCGCGGAATGGTCCAAGACCCATCCCGAGGGCGGCGTGGAGCCGCTGGTCGGCGTCAACCGCTACATCCTGGTGGCCGACACGGATCGCGAGGCGCTGGAGATCGGCCGCGCCGCCTGGCCGGTCTTCTACCGCAACTTCATGAAACTCTGGAACAAGCACGGCACGCAGCCCGTTAATGCGAAGCTGCCGCCGGAATTCGACCAGCTGCTAGAATCCGGCCATGGCGTGGCTGGCTCGCCAGACACCGTGCGGGAGGCGCTGTCGCGTCAGATCACCGAAGGCGGGCTGAATTACCTGATTGGCAGCTTCAACTTCGGCAGCATGGCGCATGCCGATGCCAAGGCCTCGGTGCGGCTTTTCGCCGAACAGGTGATGCCAGCGCTACGCGAGCTGAACACGGTGTCCGCGTGAGCGACCCCAACACCCTCTCCGCCACCGATGCCTCCCTGCTGTCCCAGGACCTGCCGGCGCTTCGGCAGGTCGGCCTTCCGGGCAGATCCGGCGCGCTGATCGAGTATCGCGAAGCCGGACCGCCAGACGCGCCCGCGGTCGTGCTGCTGCATGGCATCGGCTCCAGCTCCGCCGGCTACCGAGCCCAGCTCGCGGGGCTTTCTGACCGCTTCCGCGTCATCGCCTGGAACGCGCCAGGCTTCGGCAACAGCACGCCCCTACCCGAGGTCGATCCCACGGCCCTCGACTATGCGGCGGCCCTGGCCGGCTTCCTGGACGCGGTGGGCATGGCGCGCGTCGCGGTGCTCGTCGGCAGTTCCTGGGGCAGCGTCATCGCGGTGAACCTGGCCGTCACCGAGCCGGACCGCGCCGCCGCCCTCCTCCTCTCCGCCCCCAATGCCGCGCGCGGCTCCCTCATCGGCCCGCAGCGCGAGACCGAGTTGGCCGCGATGCGGTGGGCGGGGCATCCAGAGGGCGGGGTGGATCGCGGTGCCGTCGCCGATCGCCTGCTGACGCCGGATACGCCGCCACAGGTGCGTGCCCTGGTAGAACGCCTGCGGGACGCGGTCACCCCCGCCGGATGGGACGCGGCGGTGCACATGACCTTCACCACCGATACGCCATCCCTGATCGGCCGCGTGGCGTGCCCGGTGGCGCTCGCCGTCGGCACGCGCGACAAGGTCGCCCCTTTCGAGCAGCATGCGGCAAAGCTCCTCGCGGCTAAGCCGGATGCCGTGCTGCACCGGATGGAAGGCTTCGGGCATATGTTGAAGCTCGAGACCCCCACCCGCTTCAACGACATGGTACGCGAATTGGCCATGGCCGGTTCACCGGTCCGGTAGCGCCCGTGGCGTCGGGGCCGCCCGACGCGCCCGAGGAGGAAACGATGAAGAGAATAACCAGGCGGCTCGCGCTGTCCCTGCTCGCCGCGGCCTTCGCCGCCGCGCTCACCCCGGCCATGGCGCAGGGGCTGCAGCCCGGCGGGGGGCCCGTGAGGATTGTGCTGAACAGCCCGCCGGGCAGTGCCGCCGATGCGGTCGCCCGGGTGATGGTGGATCCGCTGTCCGAAATCCTGGGCCAGCCGGTGGTG
>DATCMG010000289.1:0-1706 GCA_036563555.1 Roseomonas sp.
GGCGGGCACGGTCGAGTGGTAAACGAAGAGCCGCGGCAGGTAGAACATCCCCGCCATCCAGGCGATCACCGCAATCAGGTGCAGCGCCTTGGTCCAGGGATAGAGACCGGCCAGCCAGGGGATGGTCACGCCACCACCCCCGCCGGCGCGATGCCCAGCAGCCCCGGCAAGGCCGAATGATCGGTGAAGACCTCCGCCACCCCGGCCTCCAGCAGGTCGATCGCCGGGGTTTCATGCGCGAAGCCCAGCACGCGGCACCCTGCCGCCAGCCCGGCCCGCGCGCCGGTCACGCTGTCCTCCACCACCACGCAGTCGCGCGGATCGGCGCCGCAGAGCCTTGCCGCGGCGATGTAGAGATCGGGCTCGGGCTTCGGCCGCGCCACATCCTCGAAGCAGAGCAGCCGTCCGCGGAAGTGCCGGAAAAAGGGAAAGATCCCCGCCTTGTTCCGCAACTCGTCCCGCCCGGAATTGGAGGCCACGGCCATGGGCAGCCCGGCCGCCGCCACCGCCTCCACGGCGGCCTGCGCGCCCGGGATCGCGTCCAGCACGCCCGCGTCGTAGCGCGCGATGATCCGCGCCACGATCTGCCGCGACCAGTCCGGCGGCAGGCTGCGCCCGAGATGGCGCTCGATGCGCGGCACCATGTCGGGCAACGCCGTGCCCATAAAGGCGAGCTTCGCGGTCTCCATCGACATCGCCCAGCCGCGCTCGGTCAGGTCGTCGGCGATGGCGCCATTGGCTACCGCCTCGCTGTCCACCAGCACCCCGTCGCAATCGAACAGCACCGCCGCCGGGCGGGACACAGCCCGCGTCACGTCGCCACCCGCAGCGGCTGCGCCGCGCCATGCGGGCAGTCCTTGTGCCCCTTCGGGCATTGCCGGCCACCGGCGAAGGAGCAGAGCTTCCCCCCCGCCGCGTCGCGCGATCCGCGCGTCTCCGCCCTCACCTTCCCCACCAGCGCCGCCACGGCACGAATGAAGTCCGGATCGGAATTCTGCGCCGGCACCCGGAAATAGGCTGGCACGCCCTTTTCATGCGCCAGCTCGCGATATTCCACGTCCAGTTCCACCAGCGTCTCGGAATGCTCCGACACGAAGGCGATGGGGCAGACCAGCAGCGCCACACCCTCGGCGCCCGCGCGCGCCACCTCCTCCTCGGCGCTCGGCCCCAGCCATTTCTGGGGCGTCACGCGGGACTGGTAGCAAAGCGCGTACTCCACCTCCGGCATGGCCAGCGCCTCCATGACCGCGCCGACGCTGCGCTCCACCTGCCATTGGTAGGGATCGCCCTGGGTCACGATCGTCTCGGGAAGCCCATGCGCGCTGAACAGCAGCCGCAGCTTCACCCCCGCCGGCACCTTTGCACGCGCCTCGTCCCAGGCCCGCCGCACGATCGCGGCCGTCGCCTGGGCGAAACCCTCGTCCGAATGCCAGCAGCACAGGGTCGTCGTCGGCACGGAGAAGCCGGCCTTTTTCGCCGCCGCATGCCAGGCGGTCAGGCTGCTCCCCGTCGTCGTGGTGCTGAACTGCGGATAGAGCGGCAGCAGCACCACCTCGTCCGGCGCCCATGCCATCACGTCCCGCAACGCCGCCTCAGTGAAGGGATGCCAGTAGCGCATCGCGACGAAGCAGCGCGCCTGCACCCCTTCCGCAGACAGCACGCCTTCCAGCGTCCGCGCCTGCTCCTCCGTCAGTTCCCGGAGCGGC